>NZ_JBLYNV010000030.1:0-65400 GCF_049310165.1 Endozoicomonas sp. ALE010
CATAGCTACGGCTATGCTCCCTCCGTTGTGCCTCGCATAGCACCTGCCCAAGTAGCCAGAAATATGTGATTCCATATGGCCAGCTACTTATGGGAAAAATTTTTCCTTCATTAGTTCTTTTTTCAAAAAATAAGGTAAATCAAAAGAAGATATTGTTCGTTTATCAAACACATCATCCAGACGCCTCTTGCACAAACTTTCCAGACTGAGAGGGGTTTCCCGGGGGTTGTAGCCAAATTTCTGGGTGACTGTGTGGATAACATCCGGTGCCTGGCTTCTTTCTGGACAGGCACCGTAGTAGAGCAGTTCAAAAGCAATTTCCCAGAAGCCTCTTTGGTTGGCCCAGAACAGAGGAGTACCATCTCCAACTGCATGACTATGAACATCCGCCTTATGCCGCAACAACAACAGCACTACCCGGTAATTTCCTGCAAGAGCCGCCCTCGTCAAAGGCGTAAAATAACCAGAGGTATGACCATGAACATCCGCCTTATGCTGCAACAATAACTGCACCACCTTGTCATGTCTTGCATAAGCCGCCTGATATAAAGGAGTACCAAGGGCAGAGGAATAACTATTAGCATCCGCCTTATGCTGCAACAATAATTCCACCACCTTGCCATGTCCTGCATAAGCCGCCCGATATAAAGGAGTACCACGGGCAGAGGAATGACTATTAGCATCCGCCTTATGCTGCAACAATAATTCCACCACCTGGTCATGTCCTGCATCCGCCGCCTGAGTCAAAGGAGTCCAATCACCAGAGGTATGACTATGAACATCCGCCTTATGTTGCAACAATAACTGCACCACCTTGTAATGTCCTGCCGCTGCAGCCCGCGTCAAGGGGGCACCATTACCCTTGGCACGACTATGAACGTCCGCCTGATGCTGCAACAATAACTGCACTACCTGGTCATGCCCTGCCGACGCCGCCATCGTTAAGGGCGTAAGTTCCCCGCAGGTATGGCTGTGAACATCGGCACCGGATTGCAACAGCAGTTTAACAAGTTCAATTTGTCCGAAATCAGCCGCTGTGGCCAGAAGGCTGGGGATAGGGCCACTACTTGGGGCATTGCAATCAGGATCAGCACCGGCTTGCAACAGAAGTTTCGCTAACTCAATATATCCCCGATTGATTGCCCCTCGCAGTGGTGAATAGATACTGAATCTACTGCCGTTAACATTATCCGCATTATACTTCAACAACAATTTTACGGTTTCGATGTCACCATTATCAACAGCTATTCTAAGAAGACCACGCTCGTTTGCCGGGCCTTGCCACTGTGCGCCATGTTCCAGCAACAGCTCCACCACCTCGACATGGCTATAATAGACAGCTGCGATCAGGGCACCCGACCTGTAATAGCCGCCGTAAAAACAATTAACGTTGGCTCCATGACTCACCAGTAGTCGGGCAATCTCAATATCTCCCTTGCTCGCTGCCCTGCACAGTGGCGGCCACCATCCAGAATCATTACTATCAGCGTCGGCTCCCATAGTCAGCAACAGTCGAACGCTTTCGATATGGCCATTTTTGGTAGCCTGAGTCAGTGGCGTTACGCCTCGGCGGGCAAAGCTGTTAATATCCGCCCCATGGGCCAGCAACAGGCTTATCGCCCTGACCTGCCCCATTCTGGCAGCCTGGGTCAGGGGAGTCCGCCAGCCAGTGGTATTGCCGTTAATATCCGCCTGGTAATCAAGCAACAGCTGCATTAGCTCAATGTTACCCCGGGCCGCCGCCGTGGCCAGTGGCGTCATGCCTTTGGCATCCCAGTGGTCAGCATCTGCCCCGGACTTCAGCAGTAACCTCGCAATGTCCACTGACCCATGCATGACGGCCCGGGTTAATGGGGTAAACCCCTCTCTGCCGGGGAATCTGCGGGCTTTACGCTGCTTCCGCAAGCCTTCGTTGCGGCCATCAACCTCGGTGCCATTTTGCAGCAGCCATGCCACCATCTTGATATCCCCGCACTCAACTGCGCAATTCAGCGGGACCCTGCTGGTAGCGCCGGTGCAGTGTACGTCTGCATCACTGCTGTCGCCGGTTCCGGCAGCCAGGCCGTCCGTCTTGACGGCGGTTTGTACGTTCACAGAGCGATTGTGACCATAGGGGGGTTGTAACCCGGTGCTGCCGAAGGAGCCCGAATTGTCGGGGCCAGGACTACGGGGAATCTGGTTGACATATATGGGTGAAGCAGTGTCGTCTATATTATCCGAAGTTCCTGAGGTTCCAGCAGCACCGGCTTGTAGCAAGGCTGGGTAACCACCGGCATTAAGTGGTTGCATGGTAACTTGTCATCTGTCCTGATTGGTGTCAGGTTGCTTAGAACAATCACCATGGAAATAAGTTCCGGCTTGTTACCCGAAGTCGGGGTGGGGGTTAGCCCTGACGTGTCAGAAAACAGGATTTCATTTAGTCACCTACTTATTTATTATTGGACATCGACCTGCTGATGAAGGACAGACTCATTTGGATTCGGCAACGATTAGCTGAGAAATTTCTGAATCATTTTGCTTTTTAGCCAGATTGATAACTTCACTATCAATTTTGATGTCAGGGTGTAAAAGTAAACACCTGATACAATCTGGTACGCCTGCAATTACTGCCAGCATCAAAGCCGTATAGCCATCGTTTTTTTGTGCATTGATCGACTTCTCACCCTGTTCAATCAACACCTGAACGCAGTTGACATCCCCGTTTCTTACTGACGACATTAATGGTGTCAAGCCATGCTCTTCAGGCAGGTCTGATTTAATTCCCGGGTGTTTCAGAAGCACCTTCAGACAGTCCAATCGCCCATTACTTGCTGCGTAGAATATTGCCGTCCGACCTGCATTCGATTGCGCATTCGGGTCGATTTCCTTCTGTGTCAGAAGCTCTTCCAGACACTGCGTTTGCCCTTTTTCTGCAGCATGCATGAGTGCAGTTTTGCCATTATTATCCCTCTCGTCCACCTTAAGTACATTCATTGCCAGAATTGCTTTGAGGCAATCAATCTGGCCATTTTTTACGGCCACCATTGCCAGTGTTAACCCTTTTGTATTACGAACATGGATCAATGCTTTGGCAAAATTCAGCAGTTCAGTCAGTAATGTCAAATTACCACTGCTTGTTGCATTCAGGATCTGTTGAAATTTTTGCCATGGTTGACGCTCTGCTAAATTATTGGCCTCCGCAATCTGCAATGCGGTTTTAAAGTACAAACTTCTTGCATTGATGTCTATATTGGGTTGTTTGAGTAATAACGTGGCACAACGTTCATCCTTTCCTTCTGCCGCCAGCATCAAAGCCGTATGGAATGCCTTCTGTCGTGCATTGATCGACGAAGGATCATGCAGAAGCAACGCCTCCACACAGTCTCCATGACCGTTTTTTGCTGCCAGCATTAATGCCGTCCAGCCACGACTGTCAGTCAGGTTTGCGTCAATTCCCGGTATTTTCAGAAGCGCCAGCAAACAGTCCGTATTACCGTTTGTTGCTGCGTACATTAATGCGGTATAACCGGTCATGCTCCACTCATTCGGTTTGATGTTTTTATGTGTCAAAAGTAATCTCAGGCTGTCCGTATGCCCGTTTTTTGCAGCCAGCATGAGTGCAGTAACACCCCAATTGGCATAACCATTCACATCAATACTTTCGTGCGCCAGCAGTAGTTTCAGTGACTCCTCGTCCCCATTTTTTGCAGCCATGATGAGAGCCGACTCGTATTTATTGCTCCGCTTGTTAACGTCAATTCCTTCCTGTTCCAGAAGTAGTTCCAGGCACTCCGTTTGCCCATTTTCTACAGCAAGCATGAGTGCAGTTTCGCCGTCATTATCTGTCTCGTTCACGTCAATGATTTTTTTCTCCAGAATTGCTTTCAGGCAATAAATATTGCCATGTTTTGCGGCCAGCATTACCAGCGTTGTCCCAAATCCATTACGCAGATGAATCCATGCAGTGTTATCTTTTTTATTGGTTGTATTGCTGCCGCTATCGAATTTCTGGAATAAAAACGAGACGCAGCGTTCATTCCCTCCAATGACCGCCAGCATCAACGCTGTATAGCCTGCCTTGTTTTTTTCATCGATCGACGACGCACCATGGTCAAACAATTTCTCTACGCAGTCCCCATGGCCGTATCTCGCTGCCACCAATAATGGCGTCCAGTGCTTCTTGTTACGCAGGCCTACATTAATTTTTTGCTCTGTCAAAAGTGCTGTCAGGCACTCCAATCGCCCATTTGATGCAGCCAGAATAAGTGCGGTATCGCCATTCTTGTCCTGCAAGTTCACTTTAATTCCTTTCTTTGTCAGAAGTAGTCTCAGGTGCTCTGTTTTTCCATATTTTGCAGCTATCATTAACAGCGTTTGACCATTTGTATTTTTTGAGTTGAAGTCAATAACAGGGTGTTTACAGAGTATTTTAAATTTTTCTGAGTCAGACCGTACCGCTGAAAACAAGAATTTCTTGAATTCAGTTTTAATAAACCTGGTTGAACTCTTGTGTAAACCATGTTTTAGTAAAAAGTCAATGATGCCAGCCTGTTTCAGTTTAAATGCCCGGTGTAATAAGTCGGTGAAGAAAATATTGGCATGCTTTTTAAGAGATCCCACAGGCAGATGCGGTAAAAAGCCGGTTGACCCTGCTGCATCATCGTTCAGGGCATTAATGATTTTTTCTAACATAATCTCCTTTATTTGAGGGTCAGATTTAACCGTTTCGTTCCATTTTTCCGATGCAGTTTTATCAAGGAAAAACTCAAAAAAGTCACTTGGTTTGTTGGCGTTGTTCAAAGCATATTGAAAAAGATTGAAACGTGCTTCATTGGGTAATTTATCAAAATCAACTGTTTTTAAATGACTCAGAGTCAATGTTTGATGGTTATCCCAATCCAGGCTGCAGTTGGCATTCTGTATGAGAGGAGTCTCTGATTCAAAGACCCAAAAATAAAGATTATCCTTCGAGCCAATGTAGGAAGATGGTGCTTCATCTGTATCTGTAACTGTATCTTTACGTTTCTTCGAAAAAAACCGGGAAGAAACTTCGTCATTTTTCTTGCCGATCATAGTGAGTACGTTCGCACTAGGAGTATGATTCAAATAATTATCGATTAACCATACCTGAAATCGCTCCCGACTCTTTGAAAATTCATGGCTCCCATTATCGTAGGTTTTGATGATTGTACCCAGGCTAAGCCCGCTTTTATCACTGGTTTTGAACCTGAGATTTATTGGGGTTATAAAATCCTCTTTAATTCCATCAGTGATTTCATGCTTAAATTCTGAGCTGAGAACAGGACGGGTTAGCCAGTCTTCTTTATTTCGCTTTTTTAAAGAGGATAATAAGTCCTGGTAAAACACATCTGTCAGTTTATTGAGTATTTTGAACTCTGGCATCAGGGATGGCAGGATAAGTTCAAGTCGTCCAATCATATCTGTCAAATCATCGATCTTTACATTGTGACCATAATCTTTAAGGGGGGGCAAATCAAACTGATTACAGAATAAATTGTAAAGTACACTGTGCGTGTGTACTTCTTCCCCTATTAAAAATGCATTCTTATTACCGGCACGCTCTTTTATCAGAAATGATTTGATGCAATAATCCAGTAACCCGTGTCGAATCTGCAATAGCACCTTTTGTGGGTCGCGGGAGTTCTCGATGCTGGTAAATGCACTTTGAATGCGGGCACCATTGCCCCCAAGGCAATTGTCTATCCCTTCGAGAAACTCATAAAATAAAGTGCAAAAACTGTCTCTGTTGAAAGACAATTTATCAGCATCATCAGGATTTTTCGCTTCCAGCTCAAGAAATCGTTCAGTTCGATGAATGATATTATGGAGATAATAACGAGTATCCTTGAATGATATGAGGCTGTCAGGTTTTTTATCGTCATCATTCAGATCATTTGAAATCTTTGTGTGAAAGGTATCAATTTTCTCATCAAATTCATTGCTGATTATACGCTCTGTCAAAGACTTCAGTTTGATAATATCATCCATAAACTGAGTTTTCATTTTGAGGTATATGGTAGGTTCATTCGTTTTAACTTCTTTCAGCTCGCTGAAATCTCCATCAGGGAAGGCAATGTAATCATTTGTTTGCTTATTCAGTTTTTCAGTACTTTCTGAGATTATTAATGGTCTCTGAAATAAAATAGGGTGACGCGGTGATATCATTTGTTATTTCCTGTTGATTATTTAATGTAACAGTTCAGTCCTGACAAAGCGTAATTGCATCTTATATCAAATTGACTTTAGAGTTAATAAAGAATAAAAAAACAGCACGAAGTTGATAAAAGGGTGTTGATAAAAAGGGTAATGGTGATCTTCCACTGCGCGGAGCTTAATTATAAGCGATTTTTTCAATGAGTTGTCATTTAATAGAATTATTTCCACGCTCCCAAAGCTGAATGTTATCATCGGAAAATGATCTTATGCCAGCTTTTCAGCTATCTAATTTTCAGCTACCTAAGTAGTTGGCCAGAAAATATGATTTCATTTGGTTAACTGCTTATAACGGATGTCTCACTGTATGTACTCAGATAAAGTCGTTATTGTTACAGGTGCCAGTCAGGGTATTGGCAACGCCATTGCCAGAGCTTACAGGGAGCAGGGGGCAACTGTGGTTGGCTTCGACCTGCACCAACCGGCAACGGGTGATATGGATTTCTACAGCGTTGACCTGGGAAAACCGGAGATGATTGAAGCAGCCTTTGACACCATTGCTCGCCAATATGGCACTGCACATATCCTGATTAATAATGGTGCCATAAGCCAGTTTAATAAGCCGGTGGCTGAGCTTACTGCTGCCGAGTTCTCCAGGGTGATTGATGTTAATCTGAATGGCAGCTTTAACTGTGCCAGAGAGTTTATCAGGCACCATAGTAATAAAAAGTATGGTCGTATTATCAATATTGCGTCTACCCGCTGGCACCAGAATGAACCGGGCTGGGAGGCCTATGGCGCGTCTAAAGGCGGCCTGGTGTCGCTGACCAATACGCTGGCCGTATCACTGGCACAAACGCCAATTACCGTGAATGCCATCAGCCCAGGCTGGATTCAAACTGAAGATTATGATCAGCTGACCGGGCAGGATCACCGCCAGCATCCATCGGGGAGAGTGGGTAAGCCACGGGATATTGTTAACACCTGTCTGTTTCTGACCCATGAAGAGAATGACTTTATCAACGGTGCCAATATCGTGGTTGATGGTGGTATGACAAAGAAAATGATCTATCTGTAATGGCTCCTGGACTCCGGCAAAAGCAGGGGTTCAGTTTGTGCCAAAAGAGCCTGCCAGACAGGCTCCCCTAAACATCAAGACTGACTGTTGATGATTCTGGCAATATCGGCAGCAGGGCGATAGCCCGGAATAACCTGACCGTTTTCCAGCACCATGGCCGGAGTGCCGTTAATGCCCATCTGGACACCGAGGTTGTAGTGGTTATCAATGACAGTACTGCACGCTGCCTTATCACCTTGAATTTCTGCACTGATGGACTTGCCGGTTTTCAGGTCGGTTAATGCCTGTTTACGGTCTGCTGAACACCAGGCATTGGTCATCTTGCCATGCACTGGCGATTGCTGGCCACCCCGGGGGAAGGCAAGATAGCGCAGTTCAATACCCAGCGCATTCAGCTGGTCGACTTCCCGGTGCAGTTTGCGGCAGTAGCCACAGTCGACATCCGTGAAGGCATACACAACACCTTTGGTTTCACCTGTCGGTGCAAAAATCACCATATCTTCTTTGTTCAGGGATTTCAGCAGCCTGGCGTTTTGCTGGCTTTTCACCTCTTCCGTCAGGTTAACCAGCTGGTTACCGCGAACTTCCAACAGATCGCCTTTAATAAAATACTGCCCGTTTTCGCTGCTGTAGATCACAAAGCCACCTTTGAGTATCACTTTGTAGATGCCGGGCATCGGGCTTTTGGTGATCGACTCAATGGGAACGGCGGCATCAAGTTTTTTCAGCTGACGTTCAATCAGGGTCTCGGGGCCCTGAACGGCACTGTCCTTGCCGGAAGCCTCTGCATGGACGGCCACAGACCAGCCAGCGCTTGTGGTCATCATGGCCGTTAACAGAAGCGCAGAGAATTTAGACATACTGATTCCTTTATAGATTCACAAGATAAGCCCGTACATCTCAGGGGCTATCGGCAAGCCGTTCCAGCATTGGAGAGAAGCGCTGGTTAAAACAAGATAGTCTAGCGTTATTTCTTCCTGTTGTATCGCCTGGACACGGTTATCGGGTGGAGAGTTCTAAAAAATAGTGAACAAACGGTCAGATTACCCCCTGGGATGATGCTCTCGGTGCAGTTCTGACAGCCTGTGGTTGGCAATATGGGTATAGATCTGGGTGGTGGACAGATCGCTATGGCCAAGCAGCAGCTGGACCACTCGAAGATCTGCACCATGGTTCAGAAGGTGAGTGGCAAAAGCATGTCGCAGGACATGGGGGGAAACGTCGGTGGTGATACCAGCAATCGTATTGTAACGCTTGATCCGATGCCAGAAGGTCTGCCGGGTCATTGGAAGTCCCTGACGACCCGGAAACAGGGTTCGGCTGTCATACTGGTTCAGCAGATCACCTCTTGCCTGTCGTATATATTGCTGCAGCCATTCAATAGCATTCTGGCCCATGGGGACCAGCCGTTCCTTCCGGCCTTTACCGATAATACGGAGCACTCCCTGTCTGAGATTAATATTGTCCATCTTCAGGTTGACCAGTTCTGAGATTCTCAGGCCGCAGGCATAGAGGATCTCAAGCATGGCACGATCACGAAGACCAATGGCGGTATCGGTATCCGGGCTGCTGAGCAGTGACTCTACCTCTTCTTCTGACAATGTTTTTGGCAATGCCTTGCCCTGGCGGGGCATGTCAATATTGGCCGTAATGTCAGTGGTGATCTGTTCAGATTGCAGCAGGTAACGGTAGAAGGCTCTCAGGCTGGAGATTTGCCGGGCAGTTGATCGTGGGTGATAACCCTGCTCATAACGCCAGCCCAGAAACCGGCGAAGGTCCTCCTCGCTGGCTGAGAGTAATAGCTTGCCGACGTTTTGTGTGTGCTTTTGCAGCCACTCAGAGAAGAGCAGCAGGTCCCGTTGGTAAGCTTCACGGGTATTTTTGCTGAGCCCTCGTTCAAGCCAGAGGTGTTGTAAAAATGCCTGTATTTCCAGAGAAGCGGGGGTTGGCATGGCAATCAATAGATCCAATATTGCACGATAGTGTAGATAATATCAGTTCTCTTTGCACAGCACCTTAACCAGGAGGCTGCCCGAGCGCAGCTAAGGAGTTGTCTGGAAATAACTTCCCTATTTTCATTGCCTGACTCCGTTCGGACTGAGTGCTGAGCTTGACGAAGTATCGAAGTTCGGTGGCACGACCCTCCGATACTTCGTCAAGCTCAGCACTCAGGGTGAACGGAAATCGGGAACTTATTCAAAGACATAATACCAATACCGTTCGTGCTGAAGCCTGTCGGAGGACCCATAGGGCCTAAGGGCGTACACTCCGGACTCTGATAGATCGTGCCAAGCACCCTTCGACTTCGCTCAGGGTGAACGGAGATTGTACACATAAACTTATTGAAACCATGTACTATCTCCTGCATCGATGCAGTCGTGCGATGTTTTAACGCTTGTCTTATTTTTCCTGTTTTATATTATGATTTTTCTTCCATACTTTTTTGATCCTTCTTCCTTTATATTTATATTCAGCGATGCCTCAAAATCTTCTAACTGCTGGTGATAGACAGACTCAACTGGATTCAGGCTTATGAGTAACCAATAGCTGATAACTTTCCGAATCATTTTTCTGTTTAGCCAGATCCAGTACTTTACTATCAATTTTGATGTCAGGGTGTAAAAGTAAACACCTGATACAACCTGATTCGCCTGCAAATACTGCCAGCATCAAAGCCGTGTAGCCGTCATTCTTTTGTGCATTGATTGACGGCTCACCCTGTTCAACCAACAGCTTAACGCAGTCGACATAACCGTTTCTTGCTGACGACATTAATGGTGTCCAGCCATCCTTGTCAGTCAGGTTTGCTTTAATTCCCGGTTGTTTCAGAAGCGCCTTCAGACAGTCCGTTCGCCCATATCTTGCTGCATGCACTATTGCGGTCCAACCGGCATTGCACTGCGCATTCGGATCAATTTTTTCCTGTTTAAGAAGCTCTTCAAGACACTTCGTTTGCCCATTTTCTGCAGCATGCATGAGAGCAGTTTTGCCGATATTATCCCTCTCGTTTACGTTAATGACGTTCGTCGCCAGAATTGCTTTGAGGCAATCAATCTGGCCATTTTTTGCGGCCATCATTGCCAGTGTTAACCCTTGTTTATTAAGAACATGGATCAATACTCCGGCAACATTCAGCAGTTCAGTCAGAGATGTCAAATTACCACTGATTACTGCATCCAGGATCTGTTGAAATTGTTGCCATGGTTGACACTGTGCTACATTACAGGACTGCGCATACTGCCATGCGGTTTTACCGTAATTATCTGTTATGTTGATGTCTATATTCGGTTGTTTGAGTAATAACGAGGCACAACGTTCATCCCCTCCATTTGCTGCCAGAATCAAAGCCGTAGCGCCATCTTTTTTTTGTGCATTGAGCGACGAAGGGTCATGTGCAAGCAACGCCTCAACACAGTCCCCATGACCGTTTCTTGCTGCCGACATTAATGGCGTCCAGCCATCAATGTCAGGCAGGTTTGCGTCAATTCCCTGTTTTTCCAAAAGTGCCAACAAACAGTCCGTTTTCCCGTTTCTTGCTGCGTACATTAATGCGGTCCAACCTGTACTGCCCCGCGCGTTCACTTTGATGTCTTTATGTTTCAAAAGTTCTATCAGGCTATCCGTATGCCCGAGTTGTGCAGCCAGCATGAGTGCAGTAGCTCTATGTTTGCCCCGAAAATTCACATCAATTTTTTGGTGTGCCAGAAGCAGTTCCAGGCACTTCGTTCGCCCATGATCTGCAGCCAGAATGAGAGCAGTCTTGAGTTTGTTTTCCTGCTTGTTAACGTCAATTCCTTCCTGTGCCAGAAGTAGTTCCAGGCACTCCGTTTGCCCAAATGCCGCAGCCAGCATGAGTGCAGTTTGGCCGTTATTTTCTACCTCGTCCACGTCAATGATTTTTTTCTCCAGAATTGCTTTCAGGCAATAAATATTGCCATATTTTGCGGCCAGCATTGCCAGCGTTAACCCAAAAATATTACGCAGATGAATCCATGCAGTGTTATCGTTTTTATTGGTTGTATTGATGCCACTATCGGATTTTTGAAATAATAACGAGACACAACGTTCATCCCCTGCAATTACCGCCATCATCAACGCCGTATAGCCTTCCTTGTTTTGTTCGTTGATCGACGACGCATCATGGTCAAGCAATGCCTTTACACAGTCCCCATGACCGCCTCTTGCTGCCGCCATTAGTGGCGTCCAGCTATTCTTGATACGCAGGTCTACATTAATTTTTTGCTGTTTCAGAAGCACCTTCAGACAATCAGTTCGCCCGTATCTTGCAGCGAGCTTTAATGCGGTCCAACCGTCATTGGTCTCCATATTCAGTTTGATATCGTCATGTGTCAGAAGTGCCATCAGACACTGGATTTGCCCATTTTCTGCAGCCAGAGAGAGTGCGGTATTACCACTCTTGTCTTGCAAATTCACTTTAATACCTTTCTTTGTCAGAAATAGTTTCAGGTGCTCTGTTTTGCCATATTTTGCCGCTATCATTAACAGCGTTTGACCTTGTTCATTTTTTGAGGTGAAGTCAATAACAGGGTGTTTGCAGAGCATTTCAAATTTTTCTGAGTCAAACTGTAATGTTGAAAACACGACTTTCTGGAATTCAGCTTTAATAAACTTGGTTGAACACTTGTGCAAACCATGTTTTAGTAAAAAGTCAACGATACCAGCCTGTTTCAGTTTAAATGCCCGGTGTAATAAGTCGGTGAAGAAATTACTGGTATGCCCTTTAAGAGATCCCGCAGGCAGATGCGGTAAAAATCCGGTTGACCCTGCTGCATCATCGTTCAGGGTATTAATAATTTTTTCTAACATGATCTCCTTTATTTGAGGGTCAGATTTAACCATTTCGTCCCATTTTTCAGATGCGGTTTTATCAAGGAAAAACTCCAAAAAGTCACCTGGTTTAATGGTGTTGTTCAAAGCATATTGAAAAAGATTGAAACGTACTTCATTAGGGAAGTTATTAAAATCAACTGTTTTTAAGTAACTCAGAGTCAGTGTTTGATGGTTATCCCAGTCCAGGCTGCAGTTGCCACCCTGCATAAGAGGAGTCTCTGTTTTAAAGACCCAGAAATAAAGATTATCCTTCGAGCCAATGTAGGAAGGTGGTGCTTTATCTTTATCTTTATCTTTATCTTTCTTCGAAAAAAACCGGGAAGAAGCTGCGTCATTTTTCTTGCCAACCATAGTGAGTACGTTCGCGGTAGGAGTGTGATTCAAATAATTATCGATTAACCATACCTGAAATCGCTCCCGACTCTCTGAAAATTCATAGCTCCCATCATCGCAGGGTTTGATGATTGTCCATAGATCAAGCCTGTTTTTATTATTGGTTTTGAACCGAAGATTGATTGGGGTTATGAAATCCTCTTTAATCCCATCGGTGACTTCATTCTTAAATTCTGAGAAAGAAACAGGACGGGTTAGCCAGTGTTCTTTATTTCGCTTTTTTAAAGAGGATACTAAGTCCTGGTAAAATACATCTGTCAGTTTATTAAGTATTTCGAACTCCGGCATCAGGGATGGCAGGATAATTTCAAGTCGATCAATCATTCCTGGATTATTATTGAGATTTACATGGTGACCGAAATCTTTAAGGGGTTCCAAACCAAACTGTTCACAGATTAAATTGTAAAGTTCACTGTGCGTGTGTACTTCATTCCCTAATCCAAATTCATCCTTATCACTGGCACGCTCTTTTATCAGAAATAATTTAATGCCATAATCCAGTAACCCGTGACGAATCTGCAACAGCACCTTTTGTGGGTCGCGGGAGTTCTCGATGCTGGTAAATCCACTTTGAAGGCGGGTACCATTGCCCCCAAGACAATTGTCTATCCCTGAAAGAATCTCATGAAACAAAGTGCAAAAACTGTCTCTATTTAAAGACCATTTATCAGCATCATCAGGATTTTTCGCTTCCAGCTCAAGAAACCGCTCAGTTCGATGAATGATTTTATGGAGATAATAACGAGTATCCTTGAATGTTATCAGGCTGTGAGGTTTTTTATCATCATATTTCAGATCATCTGAAATCTTTGTGTAAAAGGTATCAATTTGATTATTATATTCATTGCTGATTAAACGCTGTGTCAAAGTCTTCAGCTTGCCAATGTCAGTCAGAAACTGGGTTTTCATTTTGATGTAGCTGACAGGTTGATCCCTTTTAATTTCTGCCAGTGTTCTAACATCTCCATTAGGGAAAGCAACGTAATCATTTATTTCCTCATCCAGGTTTTGAGTGCTTTCGGACAATAATGGCCTCTGGAATAAAACAGGGTGATATTTTGGTATCATTTATTCTTTACTCTTGATTATTTAATGTGACTATTCAGTCCCAATAAAGAGTGATTGTATCTTATCAAAAAGTTATATGGTTAGCTACTTGCTGGTTATGATGCAAAATCATAACATGTTGGCGTAATCCAGGCGCGCTGATAATGCACCATATCCGAGATTTACGGGTTTTTGAGAATGTACAAATTAAACCCATTTTATATCGATTGATTCAGGGTATTGGTTATGGAAACGTACATTGGAAAAATTAGCAGGCACCATAAAAGGGGGCTGAATGCTATTATCGAAAAATGATTTTATGCCAGCTTTTCACTGTTGTGCCAGGAGAGCCTGCCAGGCGGGCTCCCCCATACATCAAGACTGGCTGTCGATGATTCTGGGAATATCGGCAGCAGGGGTTGGCATGGCAATCAATAGATCCAATATTGTACGATAGTGTAGATAGTATCAGTTCTCTTTGCACAGCACCTTAACCAAGAGGCTGCCCGAGCGCTGCTAAGCGTTGATACCAATACCGTTCGTGCTGAAGCCTGTCGAAGGACCCTTAGGGCCTAAAGACGGAAACTCCGGACTCTGATAGATCGTGCAAAGCACCCTTCGACTTCGCTCAGGGTGAACGGAGATTGTACACGTCAAACTTTTTGAAACCATGTACTATCTCCTGCATCCATGCAGCCGTGCGGCGTTTTAACTCTAGTCTTATTTTTTCTGTTTTATCTTATGCTTTTTTTCTTCCATAGTTTTTCGATCCATCTTCTTTTCTTCCTTTATGTTTATATTCAGCGAAGCCTCAAAATCTTTTAACTCATTTATACCTTTCCCGTAAAATTCTGAAGGTGTACCACCATTGCTGTGTAAATCCTCCCCATTTGATTTTTTGTATTGGTTATAATTTATTATTGGAGGTATGTATTCCCCCCCAGCGCACATTGCTCCCTGGCTCTTTGGCCAGAACTCATCTTCTATTTTCCCCCGACTTTCCTTCAAGGTGCATCCATGTTTGATTAATTCAATCAGTGTTTCTTTATTGTTTTTGTGCGCTGCAAAATGGACAGGCCTGGCACGTAGATTAGTCTCTATGAATTTTGATGCGCCAAGATCATTTATCAGGTACGAGATAAGTGTATGTTTGCCCAGGTAACATATCAAATGAAGCGCGCAGGTACCATTAACAGATAATGTTTTATTTATGTTGGACATATTTTTCAATAACAATTTGCTGATATCATCGTTGGCATGTGTGAAAGAGAAATAAAGCAAAGAATCTGTTGCGTATTTACCACACCTGTCCGAGACGGCTCCAGTATTCAATAATTTTTCAGTAGTGTTAAGATTATTGTTTTTAATACTGGAATAAAGTGCAGTTTGTGCGTATCTAATTGGGCCCAGCTTCAGATTCGCTAATAATGCATCTATAACCTGATCGTTCAAATTTAACTTACATGCAGTAGTAATAGGGGTATTACGTTTGGAATCCGACACATTGACATCAATGCCAGGTTGTTGGCAGAGAAAAAGTATGGCGTCCTGGTTGTTCATGCGAACAGCCAGGCTAAGAGCGGTATCACCATTTCTCATGCGAGCGTTAATATGAATACCGTCCAGCTTACAAAGATATTCTAACACTGCCCACTGATTATTTAAGGCAGCCAGAGGCAAGGGATGAAGTAATACTTCTGGATCATTTGGATCTCTCAGAGAGTCAATCATTAACTTGGGGTGAGTTTGCTTCAGGCGCATGATAGTGTCTAAATCACCTGCCACGCACGCATCATAGTACGTTATATTGAAATCGTCACGGCTAAGTGGTGCCTGCATTATAGTTGGCAGTGCTGATGCCCCGCAGACGTCGTCCGGATCGATATTTTCGGGATTCCTGTTTGTTTCATCACCACTTGTATGTGTGTTGGCAAAGCCAGAATGATCCGAGCCCGGTATAGGCTGTTCAGGTGCTGGTAGCGCACTTGGTGTAGTGTCTGTGGAAGCAACAGCTTCGGTTGTTTTTTCAGGCTTTTCTGTAGGCAGTAATTGTAATTTTTGTACTAATTTCTGGAATATTGTTGTTGGTTTTGTATCTTTTTCATTGTTTTTAATTCCATGTTTCTCCTCATAGTTCATCATCTGTACTTTATCACCTTCATAAATTTCCAAAGGTGTGCCACCCTCATTAAATAATTTTTCTCCGTTTGATTTATTTGCCTTGGTAAAGTCTATTTTTTGTGTATGACGACCATTAATTATTTTCTTTTTCCAGAAGTCTTTTTCTATTTTTCCTTTTCCTACAAACAGGGTGCATCCATGATCGATTAATCTGCGCAATGTTGTTGCGTTATTGTCATGCGCTGCATAATGAACTGCCATGGAATTATATTTATTGGTCAAGGATTTCGAGGCTTTGCGCCTGTCTATCAGGTAAGTAATGATGTCATCTTTACCTGTTAAAGCAGCAAGATGCAGCACACGAGCCCCGGCTTCGGATATTTTTTTATTTATGTCTGTCAAACAACTCAATAACAAAATACTAATCTGATCGGAGGCATTTGTGAAAGAAATGTAAAATATGCTGTCTTTTCCATCACTATGCATGGTGTCAACAGGTGCCGCCCCGTTATATATTAATATTTCAGTAGTTTTCAGATTGTTGTTTTTAACGCTATGGGAAAGTGCAGTTTCACCGTTTTTGTTCGGGCCCAGGTACGGCTTTTTTTCCAATAATGTTTGTAAAATACGATGGTCTGAGTTTTTTTCACAGGCTAAAATAATAGGTGTGCAACCGAGGCTGTTTTCCACATTTACATCAATGTTTTGTTGTTGACAGAGAAAGTGTACGGCTGCCCCCTGGTGATTTCTGATGGCAAAGTGGAGAGCGGTATTTTTATCAGGCCCACAAGCATTTATATCAATATATGGATTTTGGCAAAGAAATCTTAACACTCTCCGCTGATTACGTTCGGCAGCCAGATGCAGGGGATGAACTGATATTGTTGGGTTGTCCGGATGCGTCAGAAAATTATTCATTGACTTGGGATCAGCAGACTGGCACAGCTGTAAAATTGTCTCAATATCATCACTCAGACAGGCATGAAAGTATATATTATTGAATTCATCCTGATTTAATGGCTTGGCAGTTACGGGTGGCAATGCACATGCCCCTTCAAGGGAGTCCGGGAAGGGATTTTCGTTAATCTCGTTTTCTTCTGGCCGGGTCATGGCCATGTTTGTCTCATGACCTCGAAACAAGGGGAACAGCTCATCATACGTTGGCAGATTGAAATATGGACCGTCAGACCTGTGGGGGTAGTCTGGTGGTTGATCTGACGGTAGTTGATATTCATCAGCAGTATCATGCCCGGTTTCTTGACCGCAGGGCGGGACAGTCATCGTGCTATCAACAGGATGCGGCAACATGGTTCTTTGCCCGATGCTCATCGCCTGAGGAGGGGACGATGGTGAATATGACAGATCGGTAAAGAGTGAGGTAGAAGATAAACTCTCGTGAATGTGGCGGTTATCGAAGTCACCTGAATTCCCGGGAACACCACTATTATTAGTGGTTGTGTCTGGAATTTGATTCTGTGGGTTAGTTGAAGTAGCAAAGAAAACTGTATCTGTAACAGTAACCGGATTGCCAACGGAGTAGTACATGGTACATGCCTTATGTCTAATTGGGTATTTCCAAAGCCAGTTTCGGTTTCGTTGTTGGCCTTTGAATTTCCTGATAGCGCATCACTATAGTACTACTGTTGGGATAAGCCATAAGAGAATCTGAAATGCCGTGCAAAAACTGAACGTTAACGAACTTTGTTAATTAATGCCTTTGTTCAGACCGTAAAGCTAATCAATAGTTCAAATGCTGCCTTCTTTGACTGCATTAGTCACTTGATTATGGTTTTCAAATTTACCAGATCAATTATGGTACAAGATTTCAATGTGATTGATGAGTTCCTTTTATCTTCTATCAATGGCTCCCAAGCTCCGTTCGTCCTGAGCAGAGCCGAAGGGTGCTCAGGGTGAACGGAGATTGTACATATCAAACTCATGATGCACTATGCACACCATTGCTACTTGCATAGCACCTGAGCAATGAGTTTTAGATCACTCAAATATATAAGTTCTAATAGGTACTCATATTTTTCTCAAAATTCTGATAAATGGGTTTGTCTTTTTCCCCCCCTCTGGGCTATGCAATTCTGTCTCTAGTTTTGCTCCTTTTTCCTTCAGTTTTTCTCCTTCTAAATTCAGTTTATTCAGTTCTTTTTTTAATTTTTTCAGTTCTTTTTTTCCTTTGCTTGCTTCCTTTTCTTCCTGTTTTATTTGTTTTTGTTCATTTCTTTTCTGTTTCTGTTTTTCTTCTATGTATTGCTTATGCTGTTTTTGTCTTTCCTCCATTCTTGCTTTATCCTTATTTTTTTCTTTATTTATGTCTATATTTAGTGATTTTTCAAAGTTTTCTAACTGAGTTATATCAAACATTCCATAAATCTCTGAAGGTGTACCACCATGGTAGTATAAATGACACGCATTTGGTTTATTGTAACTTTTAAAATCTACAGTTGGAGGCACGTGTCCAGCCAAAAAAGAATAAAATCCATTGTTTTTCTTTCGCCAGAAATCGTCTTCTATTTTTCCAGGACGTTCGTTCAAGGAACATCCTAGTTCGATTAATACATACAGTGCTTGTGAATGATCATGATGTGCCGCATAATGAACTGGCATGGCATGATCTTTATTTTCTAAAAATCTGGATGCTTCACAATCCTCTATCAAGTGCCTAATAAGTGTTCTTTTGCCTAAAAGAGAGGCTAAATGAAGCACGCGAGTATCTTTTTTAGTTACTGCTTGATCTATGTCGGGTAAATAACTCACTAATAATTTACTCATCTCTTCGTTGTCATCCTGGAAAGCGATATAGAACACTGAGTCTTTCCCATCTTCTTCAACCTTGCCAACGTCAGCTCCAGCCTCTAATAACATTTTAGTAACGGTAATGTTACGGTTTCTAACACTGAATCCAAGTGCAGTTTTTTGATAATTATTCGGCTTCAGACTCGGTTTATGCGCTAATAATGCTTCTATAACCTGATCACTCAAATTTAACTCACAGGCAGAAATAATAGGGGTATTTCTGGTGGCGTAATCTGATAAATTGACGTTAATGAGTGGTTGCTGACAGAGAAAAAGTATAGTCTCCTCCATTTTCTCGCAGACTGCCAGATTAAGAACTGTCTCGCCATTACTCATGCGAGTATTGATATTAATTCCATCCAATGCACAAAGAAATTTTAACGCCACCCACTGCTTATTTGAGGCAGCCAGATTTAAGGGATGAATAAATGCATTTCGATCCTTTGGATCTACCAGAGAGTCTATCATTAAATCGGGACGAACTTGTTTCAGGTATTTTAAAGTGTCTATATCACCTGCCTGGATTGCATTAAGGTACATGTTTTGGAATTCTTTGTCGTCTAATTGCTTCTCCATCATGGCTGGCATTGCTGATGTCCCGGGCACGTCGTCCATGTTGGTGAACCCTGGTGGAAACCTCCTGTCATTTACATCATAACAGGTCAACTCACTGTGCATTGCTAAATTTCCGCTTTGGTGCGTGTAAGCAAGAGCAGAGAGATCTGAGTCTGGAGCAGGCTGTTCAGGTGTCGATGGTGTACTTAATGTAATGCCTGTGGCAGCATCATTGTCAGTTGTTTTTTTATTATTTTCTTCAAGTATTCTAATTTTTTGTTTCAGAATTTCTGATTTCCTTTTTTTGTCTATTTTTTTCTTCTCCAGTTCTTTTTTTTGTTTAATATTTTGCTCTATAATTAGCGCTTTTTTTCTATCTGATTCTTTTGCTGCTTTAATTGATTCTTTTGTATGGCCACATTTTTTCTGGTGATTTATCATCTGATAGATATCACCTCTAAAAAATTCCGAAGGTGTGCCACCCTCTCTAAATAACGTATATCCTTTATCACCATATTTATTTCGGTCTATTTGATATCCAGCCAGACGGGTTTTTACCATCTCCCAAAAGTCTCTTTCTATTTTTCCTTTTTCTTCATACATGTTGCATCCAAGATAAATTAATGTGCGAAATGTTGTTGCATTATTTCCAAACGCTGCATAATGGACTGGCATTGATTTACCTTTATTAGTTACAAATCTTGAAGCATTAAGAGTTTCAATCAGATAAACAGCAATTTTAGTTTTTCCTGTGAAAGCAGCCAGATGCAATACCCGGGCATTATTGATGGATATTGGTTGATTTACGTCCTCCAGAGAATCCAGTAGCAATATACTGATTTCGTCAGCGGCTTCAGTGAAGGAAATATAAAATATGCTGTTTTTTCCATCGTTATGTTTCTGGTCAACCTTTGCACCAGATTCTAGTAATTTTTTAGTGGTTTCCAGATTGTTGTTTTTAACGCTGAAGGAAAGTGCAGTTTCGATTTGTTTTTCCTCGTCCAGAACCGGTTGAGTATTCAATAAGGCATCTATTATCTGAGCGTCTGCGTTTTTTGAACAGGCTAACATAATAGGGGTGAAGCCGCTTTTATTCTTCCGATTTACATTAATATCATGGCGTTGACAGAGAAATTTTACGACTGCCACGTTATTGTGATCGATAGCTAAGTGGAGAGCAGTATTCTTTTCAGGTGACGGGGCGTTTATATCAATACACGGAAGCTGGCAAAGAAATTCTAACGATGCCATCTGATTTTTTGCGGCAGCTATATGCAGGGGATGATATAAATATTTCCGTGATTCCGGATATTGCAAAGGGTCGATCATGCGCTGGGGATAATCTCGTCTCAGGTGCTCTATAGCATTTAAGTTACCAGTCGCTAAGGCTTCATAGTAGGCGTCATTGAATTCTTCCGGACTTATTGGCTTCTCAGTAACTGGTGGCCATTCACATGCCCCTTCAGGGTAGTCCGGGATGGGATTTTTGTTCATCCCGTTTGCCTCTGATGGGGCAAAATTGTTCGCTGCCTCCAATAATGCATCATGAGGATATAGAGTCTCATAATCGGGTGGTGGAGCTGAAGGTGAAGGTGAAGGAATTAGTGGCAATGTTGTTGTGTCTGTATCTGTGCCTGTGTCATAACGGACCCACCTGTCATTACTCGGCATTGCAAAAGTATCTTCATGGTTTGTGCCAAAGAGGGCAGTAATATCTGAATTTGATACAGGTGGTTCATTAGTATCATCTATAACAGCAGTTTCAGTAGTTTCTACCGGTAGCCCAGAAGTATTATTTATGGCAACGTCTTCAGGAGTGATTGTGCGTAATTCAAATGATTCTTCGGCAGCAGCTTCTTCGGGCAATTCAGTAGAGTCCTGGCCAACAGCTTCAGGAGTTTCTTCGTGCACTTCAGTAGAACCCTGGTCAACAGCTCCAGGCGTTTCTTCGTGCAATTCAGTAGAATCCTGGTCAACAGGTTCAGGAGTTTCTTCTAGCAATTCAGTAGAATCCTGGTCAACAGCTTCAGGCGTTTCTTCGTGCACTTCAGTAGAATCCTGGTCAACAGCTTCAGGCGTTTCTTCGTGCACTTCAGTAGAGTCCTGGTCAACAGCTTCAGGCGTTTCTTCGTGCAATTCAGTAGAATCCTGGCTAACAGCTTCAGGCGTTTCTTCGCGTAATTCAGTAGAATCCTGGTCAACAGCTTCAGGCGTTTCTTCGGGTAATCGAGCAGTATCAATGGCAGCATTAACTTCATCTATGGCTTCAGCAAGTTCAGCTGAACCACTTGCAGCCGCATCTTGCCCGTTTTCTTCACTGGAGGGTGTGTCAGTGATCGTGGTATCAACATCAACATGGAGCGGCCACAGGGTTCTTTGCCCGAGACTCTGTCCAGGGACCGATGGTGAGTCTGGCGGAGGATTGCAAATAGATTTTGTGGCCGATGACTTCCAGCATACCTCGCGACGACCGAAGTCACCGCGAAGCTCCAGGGTGTCACCATTGGTTGCGTCGGTAGTTGGATTCTGTGGATCAGTTGCAAGAGCTGAAGAAATTGTATCTGCAACACTCGTAATCAGTACGCCAAGATAGAACATTTATCAGGTCCTTTTTTTAATTAAGTGTTTTCAAAGCCTGTTGAGGTTTCCCTGTTGACCTTTGAACTTCCTGATAATGCATTACTATGGTGCTACTTTTGGTAAATGCCGTAAGTGAACCTGAAATGCTCGGCAATAACTGAAACTTTAACGAACTTTGATAATTTCACTTTTATTCAGATCGTAAAATTGATCAATAGTTCCAATACTATCGTTCTTTTTTTTCAGCAGGACCGGGGATTTGGTACCTGTACTTTTGTTCTAGTACATGGTTTTAATGATTTTGATGTGTACGATCTCCGTTCACCCTGAGCGGAGTCGAAGGGTGCTTGGCACGATCTATCAGAGTCCTGAGTTTCCGCCCTTCGACAGGCTCAGGACGAACGGAGTGCGGAGGCAAGACAACCCGTCAAACTCATTGAAACCATGTACCAGTTGTTTCCCGGGCAAAGCTGGTCATTGTGATTGGTCCGGCTGAGTTGAATGATTCAGTGGTGCAATAAGCTTTTTGCAGTGGGCTTAATGATGTTTTTGTAAATCATGATTTTTTTCGGCTGCGTAAAGGTGTCTTCAGTGGTCTTGTACTGGTTTGCGTGGTGTCTCTGTATGGAGCCAGTACCTCAATGAACTCTCTGGTAAGATGCTTCATTTGGGTCTTGTGATGGTCGTTAAAATTCAATTCATCCGGGATCAGGTATTTTTCGTATTTGTGAGATGAGCGGATAAGGCAAAACGAATTTTTCAGGTATCGTTTTGTGTATCGATGGATGATTGCTTCTGTTTCTGATGCCTGATCTCTTTTATTCATGAGTTCAAGTGAATTTTTTAAGCCAATGCCTATGATTCGTTTACAAAGCGATGTATGAACCAGGTCAATTGAGTTTGGATCCATTAATACCGGCGGAGGGAAACCAAATTTCATAAAAATATATTGCACTAACATGTAATTTGTTCTGCAGGTGCCATCCATCGGTGTATGTAGCTGCTCAAGTCTGGGCCAGTATGTGGCAACTGTTCCAATCAGTTTTGCCAGCAGTTCAGGCTTCTTGATTTTCTTGTGCTGTAGTGATTCCAGTTGTGTATTCAGCGGCGTGATTATTTCTTTCTCAAGAAGGGCGATGAGTTGGTATTTGAACAAAATTTTATCAATCCCGTTTGTTTCTGATATTGGACCATTAGGTCCTAATGCCCTGAAAGAAATGGTGATACCTTTAAGGTCGGTATAATTTGCAATCAGTCTGGTATCAGAAATTATGCTCCCTTTCGGAGAAGTGGCAATGGTTGCACCATGGGTGCCACGGCAAAGCTCATAGCTTTCTTCCAGTCGTTGCTTGTACAGCAGTGCCTGGATAAAGCCTTTTTGGGTATGTTCACTGGAGGGGTAACCCACGTGCCTTTTTCGCACGGTTCCGGGAATATGGCTGTCAAGCATGTTTTGCACGCCTTCGGTCAGTAAGGCGTTGATCTGCATATAGCGTTGTCGGGAAATCAGGGGAGCCTCTGCAGGGTCATGCTGAATCCACTCTAACACCTGGCTAATACAGCGGCACCAGGCTGCTGTGCATCCTGGCTCGTTATCTTCATATTCCTGTGGGGAACGACTGGAAATAATGTCATCCGGATCAGCAAAGAGCAGGAAAAGGTGTTCTTCGGGAAAGCGCAGAAGAAAGTCAGGCCCTTCAGGCAGTGTTGCCATATCCTGAGTTGCCGTTGACGTGAGTGGTGAGTGGGTTGTGGCGGTATTAGTCGAGACGTGCCTGTGACTGATTCTGGTGGAGTTCGAATCGCCAATGCCGCTGGTAACTGTTGTTCTGGTGGAGGGTAGGTCTGACTCCCTGAAGTGGGTGGCACTGCTGCTATCTGCAGTGTTATTGTCACTGAGTGGTGCTGTTCTTACGGCAAAGCTGGAATGGCAGGGTTGGATAATATCCGGCATAAATATGACTGTCTTTATAACTGCTTCTTGGCCTATTAAGACAGCGAAAGACAGGATTTGTTCAGATAAAAAAAAGCGGCTTTCGCCGCTTTTCCCGGATCAGGTGTTTCACCAATCCGCTCTTCTGAGAAACTCGTGTAAAAATCAGTTGCCGGAAAATTAAACTGAATCTTAGTTGAGCTTTTCCTTGATACGAGCAGCTTTACCGCTCAGCTCACGGAGGTAGTACAGCTTAGCCTGACGAACGTCACCACGACGCTTCACAGTCACAGAAGCGATCAGCGGAGAGTAAGTCTGGAAGGTACGCTCAACGCCAACACCGCTGGAGATTTTACGAACGGTGAAAGCAGAGTTCAGGCCACGGTTACGCTTACCGATGACAACACCTTCGAACGCCTGCAGACGCTCACGGTTGCCTTCTTTTACCTTAACCTGTACGACTACAGTGTCACCCTGGCTAAAAGCAGGGATCTCTTTGTTCATTTGTTCAGCTTCAAGCTGCGCAATGATTTTGTTTTTGCTCATTGATAATTGCTCCTGGTTAGTCAATTCTGTCCCGCTCAAGCTGTGTTTCACTCAGATGGCCCATCCGAAACAAGCCGATAGCACAATCTGGTTGGCTTGAGAGTCAAACTCTCAGGCACAGTCGTCGCTCCTGGCTGAGTGTTCAGCAATAAACTCCGACAACAACCTTTCTTCCTCGCTGGTCAGTGACCTGGTTTGCTGAAGGTTCTCCAACAGGTCAGGCCGTCTCAGCCAGGTTCTGCCCAGAGACTGTTTCAGTCGCCAGCGCTCAATCAGTGCATGGTTGCCTGATAACAGTACTTGCGGCACTTCCTGTCCTTCAAAAAGCTCAGGACGGGTATAGTGCGGGCAGTCAAGAAGACCATCAGCAAATGAATCTTCCTGAGCGGAATCCTTATGACCCAGGGTGCCCGGTACAAAGCGTGATACTGCATCAATCAGAGTCATGGCAGCGAGTTCGCCACCACTTAACACGTAATCACCAATAGACCATTCTTCATCGATTTCGGTCTGGATTACCCGCTCGTCAATACCTTCATATCGCCCCGCGACCAGGATCAGTTTCTTGCTCTGGGCAAGCTCCTCTACTCCTTTCTGGTCGAGCATGCGACCCTGGGGAGAGAGGTAAATCACTTTGGCCTCGGTTCCTGCAGCTTTGCGGGCTGCATGGATGGCGTCACGCAGAGGTTGAATTTTCATCAACATGCCGGGACCACCGCCATAAGGTCGGTCATCCACAGTTCGGTGCCGGTCATGGGTAAAGTCCCTGGGATTCCAGATCTGTACCTCAATCAGCCGTTCCTTAACCGCGCGGCCGGTAATACCGTGCCCGGTTATGGCCCGGAACATCTCCGGGAAGAGGCTGACGACACCGAACCACATTCCGATGTCCATGGCGCTCTTGTCTGTGTCCTGATGAGTTTCTGCCAGTGTTTCTCCGGCTGGCTCATCAAGGGGTGAGTGTTGAGTCGTCATGGCCAGTTAAAACTCCGGGTCCCAATCTACCCGGATAAATCCTTTCTCAGGATTGACGTCTAGCACCACTGATCCGGTAAGCCAGGGTACCAGACGCTCTCGACGGTCAATGCTGCCTTTTGTGGGGCGAATGACCAGTACGTCGTTGGCACCTGTCTCCATCAGGTGGCTGACTTTGCCCAGCAGAACATTGTCTCCCTCAGCGTTGCGGGAGAAAACATCCAGCGATTCCAGTTGATGCCAGTAAATTTCGTCATCTTCCGGTTCGGGCAGATCATCGGCGCTGATGGTAATCTGGTAACCGCAGTAACTGCGGGCCAGCTCACGATCGTCACAACCGACGATATGGGCAATCAGACCTTTCCCGTGTGGCCGGGCCTGATCGATTTCAACGGTTTTAACATCACCGCTCTTTTGGCCAGCAGGGTCAAGAATCCAGCGTGGGTAGTTGAGGATGTTTTCCATCGGGCTGGTGTTGGAGTGAATCTTCAGCCAGCCTTTGACCCCGAATACGGAGGAAATATGGCCTAACGCAATGCGCTTCACAGCGCCCTCTACTGCCGTTGTCACTGGGTTGTTAACCTCACGCAGCCTTTTTGGCTTCTTTCAGAAGCTGGGCAACGCGGTCAGATGCAGTAGCACCCTGGCCCAGCCAGAATTCTACACGCTCGTTATCAACACGCAGGCGCTCTTCCTGGCCACGAGCACCAGGGTTGAAGAAACCTACGCGCTCAATGAAACGACCGCCGTTAGCGTTACGGCTGTCAGCCACGGTCAGGTGGTAAAATGGACGCTTTTTAGAGCCGCCACGTGCAAGACGAATGGTTACCATGGAATAGGGTTTCCTATAGTTGTTTCCGGCAACTGGTTTTCTGGGTTTACTGGCCAGACGCACAGGACGTATGACTGTAACCCAGAAGAGTTGAGACAGATTTGAGCGAGGAAAGTTCCTTTTTCATCATCCATCAGCCAATCCATGATCGGATTCAAGCCAATCATAAAGGGCGCATATTGTAGGGAAAACCAGAGGAGGAGGCAATATGCTGTGATAAGTATGTTCCCTATGCGGGCGCTGTGCTTACCTGTCTTGGGAGCGGTCTGAAATAACCTCCGTATTTCTGCAGACGCTACCCGCTGCCCGGCAAGCTGGAACCACTTGTGCTTTTGCGGGCATCGGGTGGCGTAAGCGTTCAAGCAGGGGGCAGACCCACCCCTGCTTGTCGAGATTGGCTTTTAATGGATTGGCCCCGAATTTCTCTTTCCAGAGTCGCAGTATCAGTTCCCTGATATCACGGGCCGGGCGGAGGCTGATACGCGGAAGAACATCAACAACCAGGTAATTGTACACATCAAACTCATCGAAATAATGTATGTTAAAACAGGCTGATATTAGGTTTCGGTTGATCGCATTGTTCTAGCTTATATAGAGAGCGCTCCCCCCAATAGCCTGTATCAAAATCATCCAGTTTTTTATTTTCTATTCCACTATCGTCTGAATCGTAAAGTATGTAGCTTCCATCACGAAGCATAAAATAGTAGTCGCCGGCATAGTAAAATGCTCCGGTAATTTGAAACTTATACTGCTCCATATCAGTCCATCTGGAATTGTTAACAGGTGCTGGATAGCCATCCAGGACATAGTCATTAGCGATTGAGTACTTAATGTAAGTCCCATCAGCGAGGAAGAAGTACCAATAGTCACCATCTGCTGATGATAAACCTGCACGAATAAGGAATCTATAATCCTCAAGTCCAGGCCAATTATGATTGTTTACTTTAAAGCGATTGTTGATGTATTCAAGCCCCCAGCCGTCGGTTTGAAGTCGATAGTAATCACCTAAAGAAGTAAAGACATAGCGTACGTCATCGTTCTTATTAATGGATGCTGATACCCAGTGGTCATCAAAATGGGGCATTCCGTAGGTGTTAGATGAATAATTATAACTTTCGTACCCATAATAAATCGTATCAGCTTTCTCTAAGTTCAACTCTTTCTTTATATTTGGTCCTGTTGCTTGTCGGCTACGATATTGTGCCTGACCAAGGGCGTTTGATAGCAACCCACCGTTTGTATACCAGGCTGAAAATCTTCTACCATGTGATTCTCTTTTGTTTGTTACCTTCTTGTTACTCATGAAATTGATTTTATGTCCTCCTATAAAGAAGTAATCCATATAATGAACAGCTGTTATATAGCCATTCTCTGGTGAATTTTTGTCATTCCATACAGTCAAATTAGTCGTGTGTTCTGCATGCCCAGGTTCATTTAAATAGGCATCTAAAACCTTAAGGTATTGCTTTTCAGCATCTTCGTAGTCTTTAAGGGATTGTTGCTTGATTATTTCAGGTGGCTTGAAGCCGTACATATCTACAAGATTGCTGTTTTTTTCATCAGCCCAAGACCAGCCTAAATCAATAGATATTGTGTTAGCATCTGATTTTCTTTTGGTCCACACAGCATTGCGATGATTGGATTGGCTATTATCGTCAGAAAGATAACCGACCTTTGACTTTATCTTAAACTGAAGACTTCCATTATAGATATGGACATCATCAAGATAAACAACATCAGCAGAGCTAGGGTCTCGATCACCGTCACAATCCCACTTGGCTTGATGTTGGTCGTAATTAATGGGGGCATTCCCGAACTGATCATCTCCAGGATGCGCATCCCACTGCAAGCCGCATCTCCTTCCATCGGAGTCTTTTGTCCATATCTTAACTAACCCTGTCTTGTTACCATCCCCGAATGATTCTATATGCATTCCATATCCATTGCCATCACAGTTCCACGTTGTGTTTCGTTCACCGCTGACAAGTGAAGCCTCCACATTCAGTTTGCATGAGCCATTATCGGTGGTTATGTATTTATTGAAGAATAATGTTTCGTTGTGCAGTTCATTGATTAGCTCAAAGTTTGTACCAATCCATTGCTTGACAATGTCTGTCTGTTCGTCGGCAATGACTGTGTTTGTCATAAGCAAAAAACCAGCCGTATAAATTATATTCTTCATAAAAATCTCTAAATTTAATACCAGTTTATGTTATTTAAGACTCACGTCAGCAAAGGAAAGAAGACCATCTTAGGATAGATCATAAACTTGCGGATATTCTGCTCTTCATCATCATCACACGAGTAGTTGCTACGGTTCTTAAGGTAGACATTAAGCCTCGCCCACAGCACTGCCTCCTGGGAGGCTGACCGAGAATAGACTGCCCTACGCGGCAACTGCTCCTGCGTTGCTCTAGCTCCTGCATCCATGCAGTCGTGCGGTGGCAGCAAATTGGTCTAAAAAGTCGGAAATTTTTAGCAAATAGAACCACTATTCACTAAAAATTTCCGACTTTTTATCCTCAATTTTCTGCCATCCTCGCTACGGGCGCTATTCTCGGACAGCCTCCTGGTCTTGTGCGCCCTGAACAACCATCTCGTGTAAGCGTTCAAGCAAGGGGCTGGCACTCCCTGCTTGTCGAGGTCGGCTTTTAATTAATGGATTGGCCCCGAATTTTCCAGTCCAGAGTCGTGGAGTCAGTTCCCTGATACCGCGATCCGGGTGGAGGCTGATACGCTGTAGAACATCAACCGGCTCGGGCTCAGAGTAACAACCGCCTGTGAGAATCGTTTATGAATCAGGCTTTTGTGTCAGAATAACCAGAGCTGCTGATTTCCCCAGATTGGCGACCCTTCGGCTTGCCGAGCAATAGGCATCGAATTGACTTTCACTGTCATTATTAGCGGCTTGTAACATTTCTTGAGTTTCTTCAGCCCCGGTCAGCGGCATTTTGACGACTAAGGGAACTGTCTCAGTGCCTTCCATGTTTCCCATGGAGTCAGCATAATGAAGGACGTTGCCTTCTTTACGCCAGCCCACAAAATGGCCTGTTTCAATAGTGACCGCGCCAGCGAATTCGTAATCCTTCTTTTTTCCGTTGGCAGTGGGAATAGAGACATCTTTCCACCACTCCAGCTCGGGTCTGATCTCGGTTCCAAAGTTGGGGATGGTTACCAACAACACTTCCGGGGAGTGATGGTTATCAGGTAACAACTCTTTGAATGCACAATCATCAAGTTCCATTCCTTGCTTAGTGTTCCTGAGCCAATTATCGATCAGCTCTTGCAGGGTTGTTGCCAATCGAGAAGAGGTTGCGGTTATTCTGCCACTTACAGGTTCGTCTTTGTTAAAGCCGGTTAGCTTATGATTAACGAATATCTGCACTCCCTGGCTATTGATAAATGATGAACTAACGGTACGGGGAAAGTCGCCATAGAGATAGTGTTCTTCAACCTCGGCTGCCATCTCCCTCGATTTATTCACCGGGTCACCAAAATATACAAATTTTCTACCGACCAGATTGCCTGTGCTGCTTTCATATTTATCCGTACATTTTATGGCAAGTTCCTCACCCCGTTTGTATTCGTCGACAGTCCAAAAAAATTTTGGCGGGTTGGAGTGGGGTGGTCCTTTTGGTTGTTCTTTATTGTTCACTACTTTGGTCAGGCCTGCTGGTATTGTAATTGAGGGAATTCTATCATCCCTGAGACTGCTGACTGGTTCCTGTGTGTCACTGATAGTGACGAAGCCATCCCCGGCTTCAATCGATACTATTTTGTGCTTCAAAGAGGACTCTGTATATTTAAGGATATCGAAATTTTCGGATGGGACTTTTCCAGCATCCGGATAATCATAGATGCGTTTGAGGATTGTGGTGATAATATCCGATATTGAAAGGGGCATGCTGAGTGTTCCATTGCGGAGTTGGAACAGTGTTCTTATGCGGTCCAGGCCCTCATCGGCAATGTAGCCTTTATTATTTTCATCAAAGTGAAAATGTTCGCATATCGGTAAAAATTCATCCAGAGTATTGGCATCTTGCATTTTGCCTTTCGATTTTAGTTTACTGGCTCCGGCACCAATCTCGCCAATCAATGTATTCAATGCGCCTTTGTTTGATAGAGCCATAAAAAAGGCAGCCAGTGCACAGTTGTTGTTTTTTGCCTGGATGCCTGAATACATGGTTAATGAAACATTGCCGAATGAGTGTATTAGCTGTGGCGTCGGAGAAGGGCAGGCCGTGCTGGTTGGGCTCTCCGGTTGCTTCTTAACTACTTGCCCCTCGGATATATCTCTCTGGGGAAGTTCTTGCGCTTGCGGGATGCGTTTTCGCTGTTTCGGATCAGGTTTTTGCGTCTGCGGGAGAGATTTTGAGCCAATGGATTTTCGAGGTTTTGGAACAGGCGTTTGTTTTCGTGGATCAGACTTTTGCTCTTGCGGATCAGACTTTCGCTCTTGCGGATCAGCTTTTGGCTTCTTCGGATCAACCTTTGGCTTCTTGGGATCAGGCTTTTGTTTTTGAGGGATAGTTCCTGTGTAGTACATCATTAAGCCATAGAAGGCAAGATGCGAGCCATTAATGGATGTTGGGGGGGGGCTATCCGGAGGAGATGATGAGGGCGAGTCTTGATTGGGGCTAGCTGATGCCTCTTCCGATCCGGTATCAGTCTTTGGAGCAGGGGGGGGGGTTGGTGTGTGCTGGTTAACGGGAATTTCGATCATTCGATTTCGAATCGGAATGTCACCGACATTACTCTCGCTGGTGCAGTTGGCACCATCTCTTGTCAAGCCGAATGAACCCAGGCAAACACTGTTGCTGCGAGGACGGCCAGCTGTAAAGTCTTGATGTTGCGGGTCAGGTTGGCTTGCTGGCAAGCTTGAATAATCATGGTTGGGCCGGGTAATCTTATCCACTTCGAATACTCCATTATGCTGATGGTCAAAATTTAATTTTTTATAAGGTCATTGCTCGTTTTGGTTTATGAAAATAAATGCCTTATTCATTTGCCCGGATTTGGGTCTCTGAACAGGAGCAGTGATTAAAAACAGAGGTCCTTTACCTGACCTGATTTCTAATTGCACAGAAACTTTGACAGCAAAAATTCGTAAATGTTCGGAATGTGGATTTTATTTATTATTCGGGATTGAAATAAATTATCGATTTCAATGAAAATTGTTATTAAATTCAAATGGCCAGCCCTGTTTTTGGAGCTGGCCATTAATGGGTTGTTAAAACGGAAACTTTTTGCCGCCACCGGGAGGCATCATGCCACCCATTCCGCCGGGTAGCTGGCCTTTCACGGACGACATGCCTCGCATCAGTTTGCTCATGCCGCCTTTTTTGGTGACTTTTTTCATCATTTTACTCATCTGCTTATGCTGCTTGATAAGTCGGTTGATGTCCTGGATCTGGGTGCCGGAACCAGCGGCTATGCGCTTTTTACGGGATCCGTTCATGATGTCCGGGTTGGCGCGCTCAGCCGGGGTCATGGAGTTGATGATGGCTTCCATCTGGACAAAAATCCTGTTGTCCATCTGACCCTGAAGCTGTGGTGCCATGCCGCCCATGCCGGGCAGTTTGTCCATCATGCCGCTGAGTCCACCCATTTTTTTCATTTGCTGCAGCTGGTCACGGAAATCTTCCAGATCAAACCCTTTGCCTTTCTTCAGCTTGCTGGCCAGCTTGTCCGCCTTGCTGCGGTCCAGCTTGCGCTCGGCTTCCTCGATCAGGGAGAGAATATCCCCCATGCCCAGAATGCGCGAGGCAATACGGTCCGGATAGAAAGGCTCCAGGGCATCGGTCTTCTCGCCCATACCGATAAACTTGATGGGCTTGCCGGTGATCTGGCGCACCGACAGCGCTGCACCACCACGGGCATCACCATCCGCCTTGGTCAGGATAACTCCGGTCAATGGCAGGGCATCACCAAACGCCTTGGCGGTATTGGCTGCATCCTGACCGGTCATGGCATCCACCACGAACAGGGTTTCTATGGGGTTGATGGCGCTGTGCAGCTGCTGGATTTCAGCCATCATATCGTTATCGATATGCAGACGACCGGCGGTGTCGACAATCAGGACATCCGCGTGCTTGATGCGGGCCTCATGAATTGCACCATTAACAATATCCACCGGTTTCTGGTCAGCAGACGACGGGAAAAAGTTAAGGCCGGTTTCCTGGGCCAGGGTTTCCAGCTGTTTGATTGCCGCGGGACGGTAAACATCGGCACTGACCACCATAACGGATTTCTTCTGGCGCTCTTTCAGCCATTTACCCAGTTTGGCCGCGGAGGTGGTTTTACCGGCACCCTGCAGACCGGCCATCAGGATCACGGCCGGTGGCTGGGTGGCCAGGTTCAGTTCGTCGTTGGACGAACCCATCACCTCAATCAGTTCATTCTGGACAATTTTGACAAACGCCTGGCCCGGGCTGAGGCTGGACTGAACCTCCTGCCCGATGGCCCGGTCCCTGATCCGGTTGATAAACTCTCGAACCACCGGCAGGGCCACGTCTGCTTCGAGCAGGGCCATGCGCACTTCGCGCAGGGTGTCCTTGATATTGTCTTCGGTGAGTTTGGCCTTCCCGGTTACGGTTTTCAGCGTACGGGACAGGCGTTCGGTTAAATTTTCGAACATTCTGGGAATTACCCTGATCTAAGGTGTTTATGCGGTTGAACGCACAGAATGTCGGCCATTATATAGGAATCAAAACTAAAGCGGCATCCATTTCAGTGGATCCGGTGAAAGGTTGTTTGTCTAGCGCCGGGTAATATGACAAACTGCCGATGCTGCTTTACGTTGAAGCCCTGGTGTAGAAAAGCGTTGACACCCGTACACTTCGTTCATCCTGTGCTTGTCGAAGGATGGTGCCACCGTACTTCGACAAGCTCCGCACGAACGGTATGGGTAACAACGCTTAGCTGCGCTAGTACATGGTTTCAATGAGTTTGACGGGTTGTCGTGCCACCGCACTCCGTTCGTCCTGAGCGGAGTCGAAGGGCGGAAACTCCGGACTCTGACCGTGCCAAGCACCCTTCGACTCAGCTAAGGATGCACGGACGAAGGGTGATTGGCACAGTACTCAGGGTATGGCGTTTACGTCTTTCGACTCCGCTCAAGACGAACGGAGTTTGGAGGTCAATAAAGGATCCCATCAATTACATTGAAACCGTGTACTACTAGAGGGCTTCCTGCTTTTTTTGCTGCTTTGGGGATAAATAGGCTTTCGCTAATGAGTGTCATGTTCGTCAGTATGGGTGCGCTTGGTTGCTATCTGGCAGGCACGGTTGGGCAGGGGTTGCGAAACAGTGGGCGTGAAATGCCCAAATCGCTGGTTCTGTTGATTACCGCCCTTGGCCTGATTTTCCACATTATTGCGTTATACATTTCCATCCATACTGATCGGGGCATCAACCTTGGCGTGTTCACCATGGGGTCGCTGACCTCTATGATGGTGACCATGATGGTGCTCCTGAGCAGTTTGAAAAAACCCTCGGAAAGCCTGCTGGTGATGATTCTGCCGGTCACCATGCTGGCCATTGTGCTGGCACTGCTGGCCCCGGTTGAACATATTGTCTGGAACACCGCATCATCCATGGTTTCCCATGTGCTTCTTTCGGTTATGGCCTATGGCATTCTGATGGTGGCGGCATTTCAGGCCATTCTGCTCTCCTTCCAGGAACACCAGCTGCGCACTCACCGGCATACCATCAGAACACTGCCGCCGTTGCAAACCATGGAGCGGCTGCTATTTGAGTTTCTGGTCCTTGGGGTTATTTTGCTGACACTCTCGCTGGGCAGTGGGTTTCTCTTCCTGGAAGATATGTTTGCCCAGCGGCTGGTGCATAAAACGGTATTATCCATCACCGCCTGGTGTCTTTTTGCCGCACTGTTGATTGGCCACTGGCGATTTGGCTGGCGTGGGCAGACGGCTGTTCGCTGGACTCTGGCCGGTGTCCTGTTTCTGGTACTTGCTTACTTTGGCTCAAGACTGGTGCTTGACTGCGTGGTTTCCGGGCAGTCCTGCTTTTGAAGGGGCTTGTTCCGGAGAGTTATTAAAAACGGGGAGGCGTTGGGATGGTGGGCGTGCTGGAGTGTCGCCAGGAGGTTGTCCGGGAATAGACCTGGTGCATGGTTTCAATGTCATTGATGGGTTCTCTTTATCAATGGCACCCAAACTCCGTTCGTCCTGAAGCCTGTCTAAGGGCGGAAACTCCGGGCTATGATAGATCGTGCCAAGCACCCTTCGACTCCGCTCAGGGTGAACGGAGATTGTACACGTCAAACTCGTTGAAACCATGTCCTGGTGCATGGTTTCAATGTATTTGATGGATTCTTTCTATTAATGACTCCCAAGCTCCATTCGTCCTGAGCGGAGTCGAAGGGCGTAAACACCACACCCTGAATAAAGACTGTGCCAATCACCCTTCGTCGCGATTTCAGCTCTTGAATCCCGATGCCGTCTTAATTCGTGGTTGGCAGGGATGTGTCAATCACCGTCCTGTCACGCAACCATGAATCAAAACGATCCGTAATCAACTGATTGCACGCCTGCTGGTTGTTTATATGCTTTGCCATGTTGGCGTTATAGTTATCCAGCCAATGTTTTTCTTCGGGATTATTTGCCAGCAATAATTTCATAAACTCCCTTGTGGTCTGGGGGCTAACGGCAACATTGTGCTGACTCAAACAGTGTTTGGCGATTGCTAATTTACGCTCTTCAGAGCACTCTTCCCAGAGTTGATCAATATATTTCCGATAATCTTTGAGGTGATACCGACAAAGATGGGCTCTGTAACTATCCAGATTATAAAGAGGCAGGACATTGGATACCGGGTGCGATGTCGTGCTATTTTCTGTGCTTTGGCTGCCGGACTCAGACATGCTATTCCGGTCATTGTTGTGATCATCCGGGTTGTTGATATTGACTCCAAATTCCCGGTATTCATTTTCGGATTGAGGGAACATCACAAGGTTAATCATATTTAAAATCAACGCCAACACTGCTTCCTGGGGCAGATCATTGCATTCGTCCGGTTTGAAGGTAATTAATTCATTCAGTGGGCCACTTTTCCCCCCGGGATAATTTCCTTCTTTCAGGAGGACGGTTCTGAAATCAAAGAACAGATCTCTGAGATCGTTGATTTCGCCAGTATGGAATTCTCGATTATTCCTGATAAACCGTATTGCATGGTCAATATTTTTGAATTTAATGTTGAGCAATTCATTGATCATGCCAATAAGTTGATGTGGATAATCCCGGATAATCTCTTCCATGTGTTGTGACAGGATATCCCGGCTTAAACGATCCAAAGGTACTGAGGAACGGCGCAGAAAATGATTGTTCATCATCAACTCCAGCCATTGTGCCAGATTGAACTCACCCTGCTGATTAACACACGACTTATAAATGAGTTGGGAAAGCTGATTGATTCTTTTAGATTGGTAGCCATCGCACTCAGTTTCAGGGCCAAAACTGGCATTGTCCAATATCGACGATGAAAACGGCTCACCTTGAAAATAACAACTGCTAAATGAAATGTTGTCAACGGTCAGGCGGTTTAACACCTCTGTGTTGAAGGTGCAGCTCTTGAAGTTAACGGATTGCAACACGGTAGCGTTCATGGAACAGTTGCTAAAATCAATGCCATATATTTCATAATCACCCCTCAGCTGCAAGCCATCCAGCGAATCCAGCTTTCCCTCCAGCAGATGGGGGTTTTGCTCAACCAGCAACTGAATGCTCTCTTCGCCACACGCCTTGATGAGATTTCTGATGTTTTCGTCAACCTTGCTGTATTGATAGGTTAACTCATGGTAACAGTTGGACCAGGATTGCTGAAAAAGCTGTTCCAGCGGTCGCCCGTCGGGCCAGTGGGTATAGCGTTTCTTCAGGGTATGCAACAACTGTTGCTGATCTTCAGGAGAACTGATCTCAAGTTTGTTCAACTCATCATGCAAGGACAGAGGATTGGAAAACCAGGTTTCCTGATCCTCATCTCCCTGGATCAATTTCTGGTAATCATCCACTGACTGCGGAATGACTTTCTGATTCTCGATGTAGGCTATCAGTTCGGGGTATTGGTCTTTATTAAAATGCTGGTGATCTCTAAAAAATTTTGTATCCAGGCGGCGAAGTGCTTCAGGTTGCAGGACCACAGACATGGCGCCTGTGTATTCTTTTTTGGACTGATCCGCCAGATTATTTGCCTGCTCCAGGTCCATGATTCGGGTAAATACTTGTTTGGTGTTGAAATTTATTCTGAAGAACATACCCCCGGCATTCCCGGACGGTTTTATCCCTATCTGAGAACGTCGCCCAAAGGAGATCAGAGCCGCTTCATTTTGCAGGCTCTCGTTGACAAACTTGCTACTGCTCCGGTACTGGTCTGGACAAAAGTTTATACTGTGGCCGGGGCAGAACTTCCTTGCCGGGTCTGCCCCAATGCCATGGGGAAACCCCGGGCGGTTATGCACCCGACGTCCTGCGCGAATAAGGGAATGGCTGTCGCAATCGAGCAGTTGTTCATCATTGACGTTCAGCGACTGTTTAAGAAACGCTTTTTTGCTGGTGTTTACCGGAATATTGGTATCCGCTGCCACGGCGAGGTTCATATCACCAAGGCAGCCGTGGAAGTCGGCCAGGGCGTCCAGCCATTGCTCTTCCAGGTCAACAGTATTTGGCCGCTCGCCATCAATGCCCAGCCCTGCCAGTTCCCTGAACAACGCCTCAACCACGGATTTATCGTGTCCTGGAAAGGTGATGATCAGTTGATTTTCAAAGGTAAGGGCATCAGGCAGGTTCGGAGGAAAAAACAGTAGACTGCCGCCCTCACAGACGTCCGCTTCGAGTTCAACCCCATGTACCGGTGAGGCAGTCAGACCGCCTTGATCCAGCTGTTCCTGATTCAAGTAACTGACGCTCTGGCCTGTCAGTTTGGCAAAACCGTGGCTGAATTCAGCCAGTTGTATTTTTGCATCAACTTCTTCGCCGGTTCTTGAGCTGACTCGTGCAGGAAACTCAGGAGCAGGCAGGGGAAGTTTAATTGATGGCAGTTTTTCAATGGACGGCACGTCGGCCGTTAGCGCTGCCCGGCACTTGTCAACAATGTCCTGCAGAGTCACCACGGTCTCGTCAATGGTATCGTGATGCTCATTACACCATCGTGTTTTATCGTTGGTCAGCTGCCTGGCCAGGCCGTGACAGTCATTGGCCAGGCTGGTCAGCTCACTGCGCCAGTCGCGGTAATTGCCGTTCAGGGCATGGTTGGCATATTTAACCCGGCTGGCCAGAAGGTGTAATCCCCGTTCCAGGGCCAGGTTATCCGCCAGTTTGTTGCCGGCTTCGGGGGATAACTGGAGGGTCATCCGGGTAATGGGTTGGCCATTGGCATCCAGTAATTGGCTAATGCCGATCTGTCCGCCCTGGATATCCCGGCCTTTGACCGGCAGCCAACCGCCCCGGATACCCGCTGCCGCAATCGCCTGGTATTCCGCCATGGAAACCCGCTCACCTGCCGCCACGGTATGGGGCAGGCGGGTGGTCAGCCAGGCAATACGATCGTGAATGGTTTGCCGTAACCAGCTGCGGTCGCCGGGCAGAAAACCGCTGTGTTCGATCAGTCGGTCCAGGGTCTGCCAGTCAAGCTGGTGCAAGATATCTTTCAGGGTATGGCCCAGCAGGTCATCATCCAATTGTGCCAGAATATCGACGCAGGGGTTGTGGATGGGCAGCGAGTTCATGGAGGGTGCCTGAGGGTTCCGCAGTTTATTCAGCAGCACCGGCATGGAGGAAAAATCATCCGCTTTGGGAGTGGGCTCTGGTTTCTCAGGACACGGGTAGCGAGTTGCCATCCCGGCAAAGTCCCAGTGGAACATCACCGGCTCCCCTTCCGGGGTCAGTTCAATGCCCTCCCAGTCACTGTTCACCATATTTTCGTTACCGACAATCACATTGATCAGCAGCAATCTGGCCCACTGCTCGGAAGATAACGAGCGCAGGGTTTCCTCCCCGCCTTTGAGCTTACCCTGCCATTGTTCGGGGACAGGACTGACCAGATAAAAATGACCCTGTTCCTGATGGACAAAGCTCTCGGGTACGGTGATGCCCAGCAGTCGGGCCAGGTTGCCCATCAGTCGCTGGTTTTGTGCACTCAGCTCACCGCTGGTCGGTTTGATGTAATAGACCTGTTGGCTAACGGGATCGCTATACAGCCCCTTTGGCCAACTGCCCTGGCACTCTTTTATATCCGCACCGGTCAGTTGTGCCAGGGAGAAAGAGGGTGCCAGTGGTTCTGCCGGGTGTTCGGTATAAGGGGAGATTAACTCCCGGATAACAGCGGACTGTTCACCTATGCTATAAAGCTGATAACTGAATGGCGAAGGATGGTGTTCCCACCGTTTTTTCCTGTTTTCACACTTGCTGGCGGCACCGATGCTGAAGAAGTGTTCGCGATCTGTGGCGCTGTCCTGCAACTTGATCGGAAACCAGAGATCACCCTGCCTGGCAATCACCCGGCAGACTTCTTCGGCCAGCTTGCGCCACTCTTTCCTCTGTTGATCATCCTGACAGGCAGCAAAACATTCCAGCCGGTCCATGTAAAAACATTCCCTTACCCGCATAACCTCCAGTGTATCCGCATCATGGAGCAGACTGCGCAGGGTCTGTATCGCCTCTGGCAGAAGCTCGCAGCCCTCAGGGTTATCCTTGTGGCATATGGCTTCACCACACTGCCAGGCCAGAGACTGCGCCATGCCGCAGTTGCGCAGGTGTTCCATCAGGTTGTCAGCACTGGCTCGCTCCCACTCCTCCGTATCGAGCCCATCGCCTTCACGGCCGGTGTCGTGAAACAGACAGGCTTTGATCAGCAGCGGTACCATGTGGTCGGGAAATGCCAGCGCCAGGGGATCGCGGTGCTGTTTGCGCTGTTGCAAGAGGGCTACGGCCCAGATTGCCGTCCGGCAACTGTGCTGGACACCATGAACGGGGCGGGCAATGGTCTGGGCATCAGGTGAGACACTGGATGGAAAATAATGCTGTAGCAAGGTCGTTTTCGGGATATCACTGGAGTCAATCAACGATTGATCAATGATCGGAAGATTGGACGACTCAGTTTCGGCTTTGGCTGTTTTCGGAGGGGTTTTTGTTGGCTCTATAGTTGGGGTTGCCAGTGCTGTCTCAGTGATTTTCACAGCCGGGTTATTAATGACTGCTACTTTAGGCTCTGGCTTATTGGTGAAATCAACATTGGTCTTCAAAGCCTGACTGGAAGAACCAGTAATCGGCAGGATTACCTCTTTGCTTTTTCCAACTTCTCTGGCAAAGGCGGTGCTTGTCTTAACCATTTGGTTAGATAAACTAACACAACGTTGATCAGGCAACTCTTGTTCTTTTGTTGCATCTATTGTTTTAAAGTCGAGTGTTCTAATACCGAGCGGATCCATGCTTGTTACCTCCTCTGGCAATCCTTGCCGTTTCGATGTGATTAAGTTAAACCGAAATAATAATAATTTGGACAGTTCACCCATTAATTAGTTCAACCAAAGCGTCCAATGCACCTGCTGGCTTTTCATGGTTCGGTAACCATACGAAGTCAGAAAAGTACAGGCTCACTTCATATTGGCAAACACCAGGGCTTGGGACTTCGCCCTGAAGCAGGTAAAATAGGTAATTTTACCGCATCGGTTCTGACAAAAGGCGACAACTCGTTGAGTGAAGCACCCTTAAGCGCATTGATTGGCGCACTGATTTTTCTTCTGCTGTTTTCTGCATTTTTCTCCAGTTCGGAAACCGGGATGATGGCCATCAATCGCTATCGTCTCCGGCACCTTGCCCGCAAGGGTAACCGGGCAGCGAAAAGAACCAGCAGCCTGCTGGACCGACCTGATCGACTGATTGGGGTCATTCTGATTGGCAACAATTTTGTTAACATTCTGGCCTCTGCCCTGGCCACCATTATTGCTGTCCGTCTCTGGGGAGACAGCGGTATTGCTATTGCCACCCTGGGGTTGACCTTTATTGTGCTGATTTTCGGTGAGGTGACGCCCAAAACCATCGCTGCCATGTATCCGGAAAAGGTGGCCTTTCCTGCATCCATGGTGCTGGTTCCTCTGTTGAAGGTGCTCTATCCGATGGTGGTGCTGGTGAACTGGATCTGCGCTTTGCTGATGAGGCCGTTAGGGATACGTCCGGGCCAGGAAGGTGAGGATCAGCTGACCAGTGAAGAGTTGCGGACGCTGGTGAATGAGTCCGGCCTGCGCCTGCCGAAGAAGCGCCGTGGCATGTTGCTGGGCATTCTTGACCTGGAGAAAGTGCGGGTTGATGACATTATGGTACCCAGAAATGAGGTCTACGGTGTCGATATTGAGGATGATATTAAAGAAATTATTCTTCAGCTAAGGGATTGTCAGCATACCCGCCTGCCGGTGTATCGCGGTGATATCAATAATATTGTCGGTATACTTCACATGCGCAAGATTGCCCGATTGCTGACGCTGGAAAAGGTCAACAAGGCAACGCTGTTGCAGGAAACCGCTGAACCGTATTACGTTCCGGAATCTACGCCTCTGCATACCCAGTTGTTCAATTTCCAGAAGGCCAAGGAGAGAACCGCCCTGGTTGTGGACGAGTACGGCGATATTATGGGCCTGGTGACTTTGGAAGACATTCTTGAGGAGATCGTCGGTGACTTTACCACCGATGTTTCTGACAGCAGCCAGGATATTACGCCCCAGGGGGATGGCAGTTATATCATCGATGGCTCAGCCTCCATTCGGGATGTTAACAAGGCGCTGGGCTGGAATCTGCCAACGGACGATGCCCGAACCATTAATGGCCTGATTACGGAAGAGATGGAAGCCATTCCCGAGGCCAGCGTGTGCTGGAAAATCAAGAATTGCCGTTTTGAGATCCTGCAGGTGAAAGATAACCGGATCAAGAGTGTCCGGATGTTTATGGCGAGATGAATACCCTCTTTTTTTGACAGAATGGGAAACTTTATGCAAACACCACAGTCAGAGTTCAGGTAAATAAACTTAAGTAAGGTTGAGGTTATGAATGCAACAGGCTGTATGGCAACTATTCGAAGTGCTTTTTCGGAAATTACGCCAGCGCAGGAGAATGCTATTGAATATGTGGCTTTAAGCGCTGGCATGATCGGCGCTGGATGTGGCGCTGGTGCAACATCCGCGTATCTGATCACTTTGTGTACAAATGCTGGAATCCTGAAAGCATTATGTCTGGGTGGTGCTGGTGGTGGCTGTGCGACTTGTGCGGCTTTAGTGGCTGAAGATTTACTCTGGTACCGTAGTATATCTGTGCCTGAGGATGCCACCCCCAATCATTTGCCAGTGGTGAATCAGCCAGGAAGTACCTCGGTGCTTGACGTAAGCCAGGCCAATGAAGCTCTCAATAGTGGTGTTTGCTGTGAAGGCGATGACCAAAAGACAAAAGGTGTACCTAATTCTTCAATTGTTTTGACGGAACCACTGCCCTATGAAGAGTCACCCTTTAAGAAGATAAATTAGAGTGTATTTGCCCAATAACCTGTGAATCCTTTTGGCGAATTTATTCGTATAGCCAGATAATAACTATTCAAAATAAGGCAAAGGTTTCGCCATGAAAAAAAATGGAGTCAGTTTCTACGTTGCCGGTCTTTCCAACGTAGCCATTTTGCTGGTGCTTTTGATACCCCTGTTCTCTGCAAAGAGTTTTGCCCGGGACACTATAAAAAATGATAAACAGGATTATCCTGTCTGGGAGCAGTGGCAGACGGTTGGGCATTCAACCTTGAAATGGGGCCTATGGGATATTTACGATGCCCAGTTGAAAACGCCCTCCGGCCGTTATGACGTTGCTGAACCCGCTTCCACTGATGTGGCGCTGCTTATCGACTATCGACGAAAGATCAGTAAAAAACGGTTGCTTTCGGCAACAGACCAACAGTGGGCTCACCTCGGGGTATCCCGGGAGAATAGAAAACGCTGGCTTAAGCAACTCAGCAAAATATGGAAGGGCGTTCGTGCGGGTGATCGCCTGGTTTTTGTGCTGTCGGCATCCGGCGGACGTTTTTATTTCGGCCACCGTTTTCTGGGCAGGATTGACGATGTGAGGCTGGCCAGAACTTTTCTGGATATCTGGCTTTCAGACAATACCGCCTACCCACAACTCCGGCAACAGCTTATCGGGAGTAAGCGGTAAACGCCCAGTCAAAAGTTACTGATTGCTCTGTCGATGATAGCTAATGAAGAATTTCATTAGTTTGATTGCTATGAACAATAAAACCGTATTCTTTTATCTTGGCGTTGTCTTTTTTGGGCTCTCCCGGTTTGCAGACGCTGACCTGTTAACGGATATCTCAGACGCATCCATCGGAAAGTTGCTCCGATCCCATCAGATTACCGGCACACCTGAGCCGGATACACCTGTGGAGCCGTTCACCTCTCCAGTGGTGAAGTTAGGCAAAAAGTTATTTTTCAGCCCCGATTTAAGCCTCAGTGGTGCCGTATCCTGTGCCAGTTGCCATCATCCCCAAACCGCTGGCGGTGATGGTCTGGCACTGCCCGTCGGCGTGATCGTTAACGACCACAGGCTGTTCGGGCAAAAGCGGCTGGATGCCCTGAAAGGTTTATATCCGGACCAATACGAAGAGCTGCTGATCCCCAGAAACTCACCGACGGTATTTAATGCATCGCTGTACAGAGAGAATCTATTCTGGGATGGTCGTTTGCAGTACCTTCAGGAAGCGTTACCCGACGCTGGCATGGCCTCACCTTCCTGTGGTGTTGGTGGTAATGGACGGCTGGTGCGTCTTGGTAATGGCTATTCCAATCTGCGACCGGAATGCTATGAGGAGAAGAACCTGTTGCAGGCACAGGCCCGGCTGCCGATGGTCTCTCCCTTCGAAATGAAGGGCCTGAAAGATGCGCATTACAATCACCATGAACTCTATGAAATCATCATACAACGACTTCAGTCTAACCCGCAGTGGTGCAGCATTTTCCGGCAGGCATTTGCCGAGTCAGAGGCAGCCACTTGCCAGGAGATGATCCATATCGACCGGGTTACCGAGGCATTATCCAGGTTTCAGGGGCACCTGGTGTTTATCGACAATGCTTTTTTTCGTTACGTAAAAGGCAAAGGTGATTTGACACCCCTGGAAAAAGAGGGGCTAAAGCTCTTTTTTACTCCAGTGGTTCGCAATGGTGCCGGTGCCGGTGCCGGTGCCGGTTGCGCAGGGTGCCACAGTGGCAATCATTTGTCCGATGAGCGGTTTTACAATATCGGTGTTGCGCCCTACGGACGGGGAGCGAATGGGCGCGGCCTGGACTACGGTCGTAAAAATTTCAATTTCAGGCAGATGCCCTATTCGTTCCGTACCCCAAGTCTGCTGAATGTTGCCTTGACAGGGCCTTATTTTCACAATGGTTCAGCCGGGTCTCTTTACCAGGTAATAGAGGCACATACGCTGCACTGGCAATTCCAGCAGATGGCTGACAGAAAAAATAAGTCGTCAATAGCTCAGACTATCCGCAATATAGCGAAGGAAGGTCCGGGTTACCTGCGGCTGCCTTACCATTTGAAATCGTCTCAGATTGAGGCATTAATTGCGTTTCTTAACACATTGACAGACTCGTGTGTGAATAAACGTCAGTGTATAGACTATCTGGTTGACCGGCAGCCTATTATTACGGAACAGGTTAAAACGGATGATGTAAAGCAATCGGCGCTGCCTTTGGTTCCAGCGCCAGAATTATCAGGTGAGCGGGTGGCTGTAGCACCACCTCTCGTTCATGGCTGTGGGCGAAATGCCACAGACATGAAATCTGATAATGCTGTTACCACACCGTTGACGAATATCACCCGGTCCAGCGGTCTGGACCATCGGCGGGTTATTGGTCTGATTAAGCCCGGGTGGATCATGGATATCGTCAACTGGTCTGGCGTGTCGGCATTTGATATTGATAACGATTGCCTGGACGATTTGATTTTCAATGATAATCAGGGGAATGTCATTGTCTACTATCAGCAGCCATCCGGTGGGTTTCGAAAAGAGATGCTGCCGCTTGAGAAAATCAATACAACCGGTGCCATTACTCCGCTGGTGGCAGATATTGATGGTGACTACAAGGCCGATCTCTTTCTCGGGAACAGTGGCAGTTACTTTCCCCAGATTATTTTCAATATGGTCGAAGCGCCATCATCCATGGTGCTGAGCAATGTTCAGGGACCGACGTTAAACGCCAGTTTTGGTGATCTTGATCAGGATGGGCATCTGGATATGGTGATGGCCTTCTGGCGTAGCTACAAGTCAGCACGTCAGCCACAGGTGTGGCGCAATCATGGCTATCGTAACCTGCGGCCTGAGGGCATCGCCTATCCCGGGCTGAGGGGCAGCTATGGAGAGCTATTGCATGGGGATGGCGTGATTCACCAGCAGCATGATCTGCCGTTGTTTGGGGACAGTGATTTTACCTTTACCCCCAATATGGTCGATTTTGATAATAACGGTGTTCCGGATGTGCTGTTGACAGCCGATTTTTTTACCTCGCAACTGTGGCAATCAACGTCTGAAGGCTTGCAGGATATTACGGATATTAATGTCATTAATGGCAGTTTTGGCATGGGGGCAGCCATCGCCGATTTTGATAATGATGGTGACATGGATTGGTTTGAAAGCAGTATTTACAGCTCTGAGCGGAATCGGAAATACACCGGAAACCGGCTATATGAAAATATCGGCAATTTTAACGTCCGGGAAGCGACCGAAAAAACAGGTTTGCAAAAAGGAGGCTGGGGCTGGGGCAGTTGTGCTGCTGATTTTAATAATGACGGTTTGCTGGATATCTTTCATGCCACCGGTTATGGTGCCCTCCCGGAAACCGCTGTTTTTAATTCCGGGTTGGAGAAACAGCAGAACCTTCAGTTTTTGCAAAGCCACGAGGCATTTAATAACGCCAGACCAAGGCTGTTTATTAACCAGGGTGGCATGACATTTTCAGAGGAGTCTGCCGCATGGGGGTTAACTGAGGTGAATGATGGTCGTGGCATTGTCTGCTTCGATTATCAGCAGGATGGTGATATTGATATTGTCATCAGCAACTGGGAAGGCAGGCCAACGTTCTATCGCAATAACAATACAGAGAACAATGACTGGCTATCGGTAAAGCTAGTGGGTTTGCCGGGAAATACCGAGGCGTTGGGAGCCAAGCTTTATCTGCATACTGATCAGGGGGTGCAGTATCGGGAGTTGCGCTTTGAGAACAACTACGTATCGGCCAACCCCAGGCAGTCTCACTTTGGCCTGGGGCGGGACAGGAGCATTGACAAACTGGTGATTGAGTGGCCTGCACCTGACCGGGAATCAACAATAATAACTACACCGGACAAAAACCAGCGACTGGTTATCTATCACCCGGCCCTGGAACAAAACTAAATCATCCCTTAAGTAGCTGGCCATATGGAATCGAATATTTCTGGCTACTTATGCCGGGGGAAATGGCTGTTGAAGTGAGGAGCGTTCAGTGAGATGTCGGCATCCAGGGTAATATTCAGGAACTCCACCAGCATCACGGCAGTCAGCCCCCAGATCAGATACTCGCCATAGTAAAAGGACGGCATCATGTAGTCATGGTTGCGCAGTTTCCAATGGTTGAACGTCAGGTTGTCCTTGTCCAGAAAGTAGCTTAACGGGACTTTAAAAATACGATCCAGCTCCGCCATATTGGCTCTTAGTGGCGTGTCTGCGGCAATAATCCCGACAATAGGGGTGACTTCCAGACCAAAGCGCGAGACCACCGAGCCGGTTTGACCAATGATTCTGACGGCTTCCGGAGGGAGGGCGATCTCTTCAAAGGACTCCCTCAATGCGGTCTGGACCAGGTCTCTGTCGGATAAGTCCCGCTTGCCTCCCGGGAACGCAACCTCACCACTATGGGTGCTCATGTGGGGAGCCCGCCGGGTAAACACCAGCTCTGGTTCCGGTGCATTGGTAATGGGTATCAGCACTGCGGCTTCTGGCAGTTGGGCATTTATTGTTCTGGGCTGGTGGTTTTGCAGCCGTTCTTCAACCTGGTTCAACATCATGGTGACTTCAGAGGCATCCTTGCAAGGGACTTGAATTTATCATAAGTAGCTCAGCCGGATTTATCCAGTGTTCTTGGGGGCTATTAACATTTTGTTGCCTGCACAGAGTGAGTGGTCATTCTGCCCTTTATTAACTCTTTGTCGTGTATCCAGCATCGACACGCAGAAGTCTCTCTTGCTCAAAAAGCATCCTGACTCAGAATTTATCGGTGACATTGCCAGTGCTTTCAACTTTAAACGAGAAGGACTGCAAACCATTCTGGAATCCGCAATGCTCGGGAATCCAACCCTTGTTGTGGTTACCACAAAAGACCGACTCGCAAGATCAGGACTCTACTAACTATTTGGAGTACTCATCTTGTTCAGTCTTGATAATTGTTTCGAAGCTTTATTGTGGCTGTAGAAATGTGAAAGTTATTTCAGGACAGTTCCTAATAATGTCTACCCTAAGAGATCAGTTTCACCTTGAGGAACTGATTATGCAAAATGTAAACTCTGGAGCCACTTCATCACAACTCACCGGTTATGTTACCCCACCGGTTGCGGTTGGTCGTTCACCATCTCCCCCCGTCGCCGCAGTTGCCAGCGTGCCTCCGACTCCTGGCCTGAGTCCGGAACTATGCCTGCAAGAAGAAAAAATGTCGACCAATGGTACTAAACCTGTAACAAACAGAAATGTGGCACTTTCGGCACCGAGTGCTCAACGTGATGAAATCAGCAAACCTTTTCGAGACGGTGGTAACCCTGATACCGCGGGTATTTCATCCACAAATACCGAAAAGAGGATTATAAGTGACATGAAGGATGAGTTGATAAAACTCGTTGGCCCTCTGCTTTGGAATAATGCTCGCATTTGTGGGCTGGCACTCACTGGCAAAACCAGAGACCAACTTAAGTTCAAGGTGACGGCGGATTATGATTGCAGCCCGGAAGAAAAGCGGATGTTGCTCGCCGAAATAGAGCGCTTCATGCAAGATAATGTTCCGCAGAGGTTGCGAAATGAGTTCAAACTCGTAATTGATTACATTGGGCCTATAGAAGCCTTGAGTTCTGGCCCTGTAAATTCATAAGCGAAAAATTTGGCAGCAATCAGGATGCCTCCCTTAGTTCTTGTTCTTAAGGTAGACATTAAGGATTCTTCATGATGGTAAACTGAACCCTGTCCTCTTTCAGTGTTTGATGAGGGGGGCTGGTTGACAGGTGTTGCGGGTCTTGCATTGGAACCTCAAAGGAAAAGAAAAGCTTTTCCCGTTAATGAAGCAAGTAGATCGACAGTTTGTTCATCTCTGAGGTTTTGTTACTCTGTTATTGTCCTTCTTTACCCGTCTGCCAGAAACAAGGAGTGAACGTTGATGACAGGATCCTCTATGCATTACTGCAGTGTCTGCGGTCATAAGACTCAAAGAAAAGTGCCTGAAGGGGACCATCGCCTGCGGGATGTGTGTAATCACTGTCACACGATTCATTATCAGAACCCCAGGGTTATCACCGGGTGCCTGCCCGTTTACCAGGATAAGGTATTGATGTGTAAACGGGCGATCGAGCCCAGAAAGGGGTTCTGGACACTGCCCGGTGGTTTTATGGAGTTGGGCGAAACCATCGAAGAGGGAGCGGCACGGGAAACCCGCGAAGAAGCCTGTGCGGATGTTACTATTGAGTCACTGTATACGCTGTTTAATGTGGTGCATGTAGGTCAGCTGTCGGCTTTTTTTCTGGCGAGACTGGAACGGCCGGACTTTGCCCCGGGGGAGGAGAGTCTGGAGGTGGCCCTCTTTACAGAAGATGAGATTCCCTGGGACCAACTGGCATTTTCTACCATAAGCCGGACGCTTCGCTATTATTTTGCCGATCGTCGGGAAGGCGTATTTCCCATGAGGCTTGAGTATGTCACGCCTCCGCAGCGGCAAGACTGACCGGGTGAAAATCGAAGGCAGGCATTTCATAAGGGTGCGCCCGCAGTAGCGCCTCAATGGCGGGTTTTAAAAACCGCTCCTGACAAAGCATTTCTACTTTCCAGGTTTCTTCTGAATGGATTTCGCCGGGTTGCCCGGAGAAGGGCTGGCTTCCCGGCAAGGGGCGAAACTGGCCGGTTCCCGGGGTTTGCCAGCAACAGCAATCATAGGTTCCATAACGACCAGCGCCGGCAGCGAACAGGGCCTCCTTGACTGTTTCAAGCCAGGGGGAGGGAATCATTACACTGACTTTGTACACCTGCGTTTCAGACTGGTGAGAAAGGTGCGCTTCATGTTGTGCAGATGATTCCTTCATGCTTATGAACCGTAGCGGAAGCGATTAATCACCGGCTGGGCATACATCTTTAGGAACCAGGGGCGGTATGGCTCAGGGCAGCGCTGCAGGTGTCGGGTAAATTCATCGCGCTTTTTCTGCAGATCGATGGCCGGGAATAACTGTTCGATCCCCGGAACCTGAATAACCTGCTCATGCTGGTTGATCTCACTGCTGATCGCTTCCCAGGCAAACAGGTTGGATGTCTGCAACTGATAGTTATGGTGAATCTGATGGTTAACCTCTTGAACCACCGAGGCGGCATCTTCAAAGTCTTCTGTCAGCGGTTTGCCAAACGCAACATGCACATGCCCTTTGTAACCATCTATGCCGGTGACGATGCTTTTCAAATCTTCATCGTCGGCTTTCTGATACTGACCGGTCTGTTGTTTCTCATAGAGTTCCCGGGCCTTGTCGCAGTCGCATGGGTCGAACTCGTAGGAGATGGAGACCGGTACAATATTCAGTGAGCGAATATTGTCAGCAAAAGCGCCCTGCCTGCCACGACGGCTCAGGTTAAACATCTTGATAATGGCCGGATCGGTCTGGTCATTACCATCCTTGGCCCGGCCTTCGCTCTGGGCAATCCAGACCGGCTGGCCTTCATCGATGCAGTGATGAATGTAGGCCGAGAGGTTCTGGAAGGCGAGCAGCTTTTCCCGTCGTCCGGACAGTGAGCGTTTGACGATAAAGCTTTTGTTCAGACGCATCAGGTCACTGACAAAAGGGCGTTTGACCAGGTTGTCGCCAATGGCAATCTGGCAGGTTTCCATATCGTTAAGGTAGAGCGCGTAGTTGACCAGGGCCGGATCCAGAACAATATCCCGATGGTTGGACAGAAACAGATAGGCCTTGTCCTTGTTCAGGTGCTCAATGCCGGAAAAAGACACCTTATGGGTGGTGGTTTTGATCACCCGGGTCAGATAGGGCTCGATGATGGCCTGAAAATCCCGGACATTATGGATATTCCGTGTTTTGTACTTTAACGCCAGAGAGGTGATCCAGGCCATGGCTCCGGAAAATTGCCGGGTTAAACCGGGGTAACGGTGCTTTGCCAACACATGGAGCAGGTCTTTATCAGTTAACAGGCGAGCCAGTGTAGGCCGGACCTCATGGTCATGGTAAGGGCGGATATCGTCAAAAGCTTCCATTTGTGCCAATGCTTTGAGGTCAGATAAGGAAAAAATCGTTATTGATCGACGGGCTATTATATTTCATGGATTGACTGCCGGTCTGTATAGACACTGTCGCGTAATGTAACTGAGGCGTATGGAGGATGCAAACCAGAGGTTGTTCATCAGTATGTGTGCGATTGAAGTGATAACGAAGGTGGAATTGGTTGCCGGGTGACGTTTATCGCTGGAATGGGAATCGCTGTGAGGAATACCTGCAAACCGTTCCCGAACATCATATAATCCAGGTTTCAGGTTCCCGGAACCTGACCATTTATAAAAATGCCAGGCAGGAATTATTCATGTTGAAGCAGTTTAAAAGTGCTGTCAGTTTGGTGGTATTGCTGGTCACGGTGGCGGGGCCGGTCTGGGCTACCACCCCTGTTAGCGGTGTTGTGGCTCAGAAAGAGCAGAAAGAACAAAAAGAGCCGTCGGTTTCTGGTAAGGTTCAGGGACAGTTAAGCGAGGCGATTCAAATCCTCCACTCAGGCCAGGCAACAAACCCGGCTAAAGCCATTAACGCTTTGCAGCGCATTGCCCGCCAGGGCGATCAGAAAGCCCGGGCCGAAGCCATGCTCTGGCTGGGCAGGGCTTATCGTGACGGGCTTGCCGGGACCGCTAAGGATATTGGCATGGCCTTTGACTATTTCCAGCAGGCTGCCGGGCGTGAAGGGCTGAATCCTGAAGCACAGTATGAGCTGGGACGGGCCTATCTCAATGGTGAAGGCACGGACCGCAACCTGATCGCGGCTTATATGTGGACCGAGCTCAGTCTGCAGGCCCCGTCGAACATATCAGCCTCTGCCGAAGCCCAGAAAGCCAGGCTGGAGACTCTGCTCAATACGGTTCAACTGGAAAAGGCCAGGCAGCTGGTGGATCAGTTGGCCACTCTTTATCTGCAATAATCAGGCTCTTGATCGCAAATGATTAAAGTGAGTTGGAGTAATTTATGTGCAGCCGTTACTCATTCAACCTGCCCAGGGTTGACCTTGGCTTTCTCGGTATCAACGATGTGTTAACTCAGAAACCCGTGCAACAGGTGGTGCCGGGGCAGCAGGTGTGGCTGGTTCGGAACAGTGACTGTGGTGCCCCTGAACTCGCCCGGGCCAAGTGGGGGCTTGTCCCTTCCTGGTTGCAGGATTTATCTCGGGCCCAGATCAATGCCCGTGTGGAGACCGCCGCTGAGTCACGAATGTTCAAAAAAGCCTGGCAGGACAGGCGTTGCCTGATTCTGGCGGATAGCTACTACCAATGGCATATGGCTCCGGGCAACCGTCGTCAGTTGTGGCGTATCGGCGCAAAAGATGGTTCGCTGCTACTGATGGCCGGATTATGGGAGCGGTTCACGGTGGACAGTACTCTCTCTTTCGATTCCTGCGCCGTGTTAACCATGCCGGCAATGCCACCGTTAATGTTGATCGCTGAGCGCATGCCGACGTTGTTGACGAAGGCTCATGCACAGCGCTGGCTGTCCGGGGAACCTTTTGATATTGAACGTTTTTCTGCCTTTCTAGCCAGCTTTCCCTGGCACAGCCAGAATATTCTGAAAGGCTGAGGTTGCGTTGTTCAGAATCTCCATTCACTGCTGAAATGCTGGTCTATCATTAGCGTTCATTGTGGCCGTGTGCAGTGAACCCAGTGCAATTTTCTATCAGGAAAAAAATCATTTTTTTTACTGTCGTGCCTGTCACGCTGCTGTACAACCTGATCTTTGGAATCCACCTCTACCTCTCACTCAAACAGGCCACGGACGCGGTCGCAAAAGGGCTGATTGAGCAGGTCTGGCATAATGCGGACAAAATTGACAGCCATACCCGGCAGCTGATGACCATGACCTCGTTTATGGGGGATATGTTGAGTCGGATGCCAGTGACTGACCATGCCATGATCAAACACTTTCTCACGGATCTGGTGGCAAGAAACTCTCTGGTTCGCGGCTTTACTTATGTGAAGCTCGGCAGCAGCCTGCAGCACTGGGATGTTTTTCATGCCTACAGGAATCAGTGCCGGGTCCGGCTGGATGAAAGCGTCGATACCGGCCTGTTTCCAGCCCAGTTCTGGTGGGCCAATCAGGATCAGCAGAAAGGGGGATTCTGGACATCGCCAAGAGGGTCTGCGGATAAAGGGTGGATTGTCAGCTATATCGTCCCGGTCATTTCAGAGAACACCCTTTATGGCTATTTCTGGATGGATATCAGCCTGGCGGATCTGCGCCAGCAGCTGGTGGAAAACACCACGGGAAATGCCAGTTTTTCCATTGTTAATGGCGCAGGAGAGTACCTGCAGACGGACAGTGAAACGCCGAAGCGCTACCAGTTAAACAGCATTCATCAAAGCCAGTTCTATTACGGTTCACCGGGGTTATGGCATGACCTGGAAGAGCTGATTGAACGAGGTGAGCCCGCTTTCCGGCATAAGTGGGTGCCGGTGCGGCAGAATGAGTACTGGTTGATGGGGGCACCCATTAAATCGGCTTCCTGGTGGATGATCAGTTATGCCCCAAGGGAAACCGTACTGGCTCCGGTTATTGACCAGGCGCAGATTAATGCATTGCTGATGCTACTCTCCCTGACACTGATATTTACCTGTGCCAGCCTGGTGTCGGTGAGAATTACCCGTCCGATTATCCGTTTGAAGCGAGCCATGGATGATTTTACCTACCGTCGGGTCATGCCGGTGATTACCCATATCAGCCGGGATGAAATGGGCAGTTTGACCGAAAGTTTCCAGCAACTGGTGACCAGGCTGGCGGACCGGGAAAAAGCACTGCATCGGGCCAGAACCAGCAATATCGGTCATTTGCTGGAGCGGCTGAGGGGGAACTATTTCTATTTCAACCTCAATAAGGATGGGTGCGTTACCCATGTCAGTCCGTCAATAGAGGCCATTCTGGGCTACACACAGAAGGAGTTTCTGCGTCCATTGATCGGGTATCTTGCTAACCGGGACAGTAAATTATGTTTTCGGGATCAGTTTCGTGAGGCCAAGCAGGGGCGATGGGGCGATACCTTTGAGCTGGATATCCGGCATCTGAATGGCAGCATCCGCAGGCTGGAAATCTTCTGGAGCGATATCGGGGATCTGGAAGACAGGCAATATCTGGTGGAAGGGCTGGCCAATGATATTACTGATCGGGTCAGCGATACCAAGAAATTCAAGCTGCTACTGGACAGCGCGCCGGACGCAACCATCATTGCCACACCGGAAGGCATTATCGGCATGGCCAACAGCAGGACGGAAGATCTGTTTGGCTTTCACCGGGAAGACCTGGTCAATATGCCCCTGAGCCTGCTGACGCCACTGGAAAACCGTCCGGGGCACCCTCTGTTGGGTGATCTGGAAAAAGCCAGTTGGGAGCAGTTGTGCCTGGTGGGTTATGAATCCCGGGGTATTGATCGTAAAGGCCGGATTTTCCCGGTAGAAATCACCAGCAACCCCCTGAAAACCGGCGATGGCCTGCTGATCTCCATGGTGGTTCGTGATATCACGGAGCGCAAACGCATTGAGCATGAGTTGATGCGGGCCAAGGAAGAGGCAGAGCGGGCCAATCTGGCCAAAGGTCTGTTCCTCTCCAATATGAGCCACGAGTTGAGAACACCGCTGAATGGCGTGCTTGGCAATGCCCAGCTGTTGTTAAGAAACCTCTCGTTATCGTCGGCCCAGCGAAAAAGCCTGAACACCATTGAGGCCAGTGGCCAGCATTTGCTGTCACTGATTAACGATATTCTCGATTTAACCAAAATTGAGTCCAGCAAGATTGAGTTACACCCTTCTGCGGTTCGATTGCTGGAGTTACTGCGAGGGGTGCGCAATATTCTCATGGAAAGGGCGGTCAGCAAGGGGCTGGATTTACGCCTGCTGCCCATTGGCACGTTACCGGAAATTGTCATGCTGGATGAAATCAAGGTTCGTCAGGTGCTGCTGAATCTGCTCAGTAACGGCGTTAAGTACACGGTTAAGGGATGGGTTGAATGCCGGGTGTCCGTGGAGGGCAATGATATTGTCTTTGAAGTCCGCGACACCGGTGTTGGTATTGCCCATGAGGACCTGGAGAGGGTCTTTGAACCTTTCCGGCAGGTCCATCTGGGGTTGCAGATCGGTGGCACTGGCCTGGGGCTGGCGATCAGTCGGCGGCTGGTTTCGGCCATGGGTGGGGAGCTTGATGTTATCAGCGAGCCCGGCAAGGGGAGCCGTTTTATTTTTGTCCTGCCGCTGGTTCTGGGCAGTTTTGCAGCGCTGAAAGAGCATCAGCGTCTTTTGCCCGGTTCCATTTATGTGCATTTGGATGAGCGCTTCCAGGGGGTTCGGGTTCTGGTGGTGGATGATGTTGAAAGTAACCGGGATATGATGGCCGGGTTGCTGGATTCAGCGGGTTTCAGGGTTGATACCGTCGGCAATGGCCTTCAGGCGGTGGAAGCGGTGAAGCAGGTGGATTTTGACCTGATTTTGATGGATATCTCCATGCCGGTGATGGATGGGGTGACAGCGATCAGGAAAATTCGTGAACTTCCCGGAAAAGTATCGGTCAAAGCTGTGGCTGTGACCGCCAGTGTCAGCCATGAGGCCAGGGAGCGGTTGTTGATTCAGGGGTTTGACGAATACATTGGCAAGCCCCTGGATGCCGGGCTGATGTTTGATAAAATCCGCTGTTTACTGGGGGTGGATTATGTCACTGCGCTGCCAAAACCTGAGTGGAATGAGAATGCTTTGCTGCAAAGTCTCAAAGAGATGCGCATGGACAGCTTTGTTCATGCCATCATTACTGCTTTCGAGCAGGGCGATCTGGAGTCGCTGGAGCAGGCGCTGCACTCATTTGAGAACGACCCGGCATTGGCCGATGTGATTGGCTTCCTGCTGATGCTGACGGCAGATATGGATATTGCCCGGCTGGAAAATTTTATTGGCCAGCTGGTAGAAAATTTTGACCATAGACGTTGAGGCATTATCAGTCAGTTTTATTGATATGGATTCATTACCAAAAGCAGTAAATTCATTCTCGACAGCAGGGTTTGCCAACCCTGAGAGTTGCCCGGTGCCACCGGGCAAACAGTCAAACCCTGAAACTGCACACTGCGAGCCTCCGGGTAACAGAGAACAGCTAAGACAGGAATTGCTCGATGCTGTGAAGGCAGGCACGTTAGGCGCTCGACAGATCAGGATGAGCTCCGCGAAATCAGGCCATGCAAGATTCAAAAAAGAGTCGGATTATCTTGACCATAAGGATAAGTTACCCAAAGGACCAAGGCCCGTCATCCTGATTATGGAAGATGTACCCACGATACTCAGGCCGAACCATGTCACTGTTGGTCTGATAAAACCCGGTACGCTCGCTGCCTATAAAAAAAATGCCATTACATCCTTTCTAGAGAACAATGCGGTAAAGCCGGATGAGCTTTCTGCCAAATGCCTGCCTGACCACAGTTCACTGCAAAAGAAAATGGAGGAGAGAGCTAAACGGATCTGTACCGTTTATCAGGGATCTTCATCCGGTAAACTGCGCTGGAATGGCACATTCAAACCGCCTGAATTCAGGGAAAAAGATTATGAAAAGTTAACATGCCATTCAGAATGGCTAACCACCGGGTATAAAAAATCACAAATCAAGTGCTTTCTTACTGCAAAAGAGGACCTTGGCAAAGACATTACCGATCATTTGCAGGATAAACACCAGTTAGAAGAGACTTTTGGCATCGACCCATTGCCCTGGCTGGTTTATTCCCAGCAAAGCGGCTCGGCAGAGGTTTATTTTGAGGATGAAGTCAGTGGCCATCTGTCAGCGCTGCATAAAGCCAGGCTCACTAATTTTTCGATATCCCATATCATTGCTGAAGAAACCTTCAGGCAGGTATTGAATTTTCTGCCAATGCCGTTAAGAGCAAAGACCCTGAATCAACAGCATCTGCCAGCGATGCAGTATCCATGTCAGGACATTATAAAACTGGTAACGAACCCGGACTTCAATCATCAACACTTAAGGGAATTAATAGACCAGATCTGGAAATTAATAGACCAGGATTTCCCGGTTGAAAAAACGTTTCTTTACAAGGGGAAGTGGCAGACAGTACTTGATTTGTTGATCCAGTCAGCAACAACGTTATGGTTACAAGATCATCATCGTAGTATGTCTCTGTATTATAACCAACAAGAGCATAGGGGAGAGAGAGCTGACGAGGAAGATGTTTTTTTCCAGTTATCTACTGAACTGGCCAGACGCGGGGTGTCTTTTGATGAAAAAAATGGCAAGCATCTGTTAAGGGAATTTTATTCGATTAGACTGTGCTGTCGTTTAAAGGCATTGGGATTATCCTACAAGGGGGGCGATTTAGGGTATTTAATTACTGATGTCCCCTTCTTTAATGATCCGGCTGTCATGCTGGAATTTCATCAACGTTGCCAGAGACTCAGTTCAGCAGAACTGCAAGAAGTGTTTGACTACGTCCTTCGACGACCTTTTCAAGGGTATCACCCCTATGACCAATTAAAGAACTATTTATTGGCTCTGTTTCGTTTTGGTGAACCCGATGAGCAAATATTCAGCGCTGTGAGAGAAAAAATAGCAGACACCGGAGCTGATGGCATTGAACAATCCCTGGGAACACTTTGTGCAGATGATTATATCCACTGGGCTAAAGAACTCCGGGAGCGGCGGGATCAAGAGCCCTTTTATCAGCAGTGGCCAGAAAATATCAAAAAAGGGCAACAACAAATAGACGAACTGCGAAAGTCCTTCGGCCTTACCGGCAGTCAATCTGCCCAACCTGCCTCATTGATGCAACCAGCAGCGTTGCAATTTATCGTCGACGCCTTCAGCCAACCGCCGGTTCTGCCCAATGCCAAAGATAACGAAGAGACCATTCTGAGAATCTTACAGCACTATTACCGACGTCCCGGACCAGAGCGAGTCATCCAATGCCTTGGCCGTGAGACATTGCCCGTGGTGTGGAAGTCTGCTCACAGCTGCAGTCATGTATTGCGGGCCCGGAACAATCTGTTGTGGTATATCGAGTTGCTGGACAAATTCGATCCGATGCAGTTCTCTGACATTGAAAAGAATCTGTTGTCGCTGGCCATCATCTATCATGACGCCGCAGCGGAAGATGTCCCCAAACGAGATGAAGAAGCCAGGGCGGCTGACTATTTCAAACGGGATCTGAAGGGGCAGTATCCACAACAACAGCTGGAGGATATTGCCGAGGCGCTGGCCAGCAAGGAAGACGACGTACATGGCAAGAGCGACCAGGCTATTTCCCCATCGGTTCGCCGTTATCTGCGGGTACTGCGTTTTGCTGATCGTATGGACTTTATCCGATGCACCGGGGTTGATGCCTCGTTCCCGGGATTCTGCCCAGGCCGACACCAGCTTACAGTGTTTGACCCCCGGCGTTTGGATCTGCCGTCGCAACTCACCAGGGATTTCACCGGTGACCCTGTCCTGAAACCGGACTTCCAACGCCAACTGGAAGCTGCCATGCATGGTGCCGCTGATCTGTTACAGGTCACTGGCAGCCATAGTGAAGACTGTCGGGCGGATTCCTATATCCAGACGTATCATCTCAAACCTGACAGGACGGCCATCAAAGAGAAATTTGAACTGACCCCCTTGCCACTGCAGAACATGGAAAACTGCCTGGATGATAATGTCCGGCGTTTTATTGCCAGCCGTGCAGGCATTCACACCTGTTCTAGCCCTGACCATAAAGACTGCAAGACTGACCGGCAAAACGGGATTACCCGTGGCATCCATAATAGCTTCCATGATCTCAGGCAAGTGCAGGTGCCAACAGGGATGACCCGGCTGGAAAAGATGCAGTGTCGCCAGGGTTTCAGTCTGCTCAGCATGGCAACACAAGAGGCCATCGCCCAGGAGGTGCAACGACTGCAATCCGAAGGGATACTTATGAGCCTTGGCACATTAACCCAGCAAACCCTGAAATCACCCCCGGCAAAACAAGTGCTTGAGCAAAGAGGCTTTGCGGTGATCAGTGAGAAGCGCTTCAGGGGATATGACGACACTGGCAAGGTAAACCTGCAGGAAATGCTGGTGCCCATTCCTGTGGGTTCTGTCGGTTCATGATGCTTTTGTTCAGGAGGCTGTGGTCGCAATGATCATCAATGGTCTTCATTTTTTTCTCTTCCTTTTTTTTCTTTTTGGTTGGTCGGTGTGCTCTTTTGAATGTTCTTCGGCGGTTGAGTGAAAGTAATCTGAGGGTTGCCTTCCTTTATCGGTGGTCATGTGTGCCTCATCTGCACGCCTTCTTTTAAGCCCTACAGAGGCAAGCCCCGGCAGCGGGGTGTCTACCCTGGTCTTTATGCGATCAATACATCGTTTCATGGAATCCCGATCCCGGTTCCCAAGCTCGTTCACCGGGATTTCAATGACCTCAAATCCTGATTTTTGCAGCAGTGCGATTTTAAGCAGTGTCGAGCCATTCCTGGTTTTGAAATCACCACCCACGTAATGAGACGGTCCCTGAACTTCAATCACAATGTTGTGATCTGGCAGTAGCAGGTTTACCGGAGGTAATGTGTTCAGACTTTTTTCTTTTTTAATCCTCAAAGAGGGAATGCGTGATTGGAGTTGATCGTGGAAGTCGGTTTGAGTTTTTGACATGGTTGTCCGGTAATGGGGGACGAATGGACAAGGTTTCCCAAGCCAACTTGCGGCCATGGCAATAATGGTTTGCTCATCTTCATTGTCCGGGAATGTATTTTCCATGCGAGTAAACAGGTCATCCAGGTGCTTTTCAAACACGTTATTTCTATTGGCATTGGGAACCAGAGACAACCTGGCACAGCATACCATTAGTCCCCAGAGAGACATTAATATGTCTTGCTCAGAGAGCTGAGGGTTTTCACTGATTTGACCGACAAGCGATTCGAACGTAGAGGTAACCACGTTCAGCTCAACGAATTCACCCAGTTTCGCAATGGCCGACAGCAGGTTGGCGATAGCCTGAGGAATAAATTGGTCTTTCTGTGCGTTCACGCAGGGCAACAGCACGGCCACAGCCTGGTTGATATCTGGTGTCTGCTCCTGCCCACTGTCCAACAGTTTTGCCATGGCCCACAGCAGGTTGGCTATATGCTGAGGAATAAATTGGTCTTTATGGGCGTTCACGTAGGGTAACAGCACGGCCACGGCCTCGTTGAGCCCTGGTGTCCGCACCTGCCCATTGTCGACCAGTTTCGCCATGGCCCACAGCAGGTTGGCTATATGCTGAGGAGTAAATTGGTCTTTATGTGCGTTCACGTAGGGTAACAGCACGGCCACGGCCTCCTTGAGTCCTGGTGTCCGCACCTGCCCGTTGTCTACCAGTTTCGCCATGGCCCACAGCAGGTTGGCAATAGCCTGAGGAATAAATTGGTCTTTCTGTGCGTTCACGTAGGGCAACAGCACGGCCACGGCCTTTTTGAGCCCTGGTGTCGGCTCCTGCCCGTTGTCCACCAGTTTTGCCATGGCCCACAGCAGGTTGGCTATATGCTGAGGAATAAATTGGTCTTTCTGTGCGTTCACGTAGGGTAACAGCGCGGCCACGGCCTCGTTGAGCCATGGTGTCTGCGCCTGCCCGTTGTCCACCAGTTTCGCCATGGCCCACAGCAGGTTGTTGATTTCCTGTGGTTTAAAGTTAGCTTTCTGTGCGTTTACTTGCGGCAACAGCGCGGCCACGGCCTCGTTGAACTCAGGTGTTTGCTTCTGCCCATTGTCCACCAGTTTCGCCATGGCCCACAGCATGTTGGCGATTTCCTGAGGTTTAAAGTTAGCTTTCTGCGCGTTTACGTGGGGCAACAGCGCGGCCACGGCCTCGTTGAGCCCTGGTGTCTGCACCTGCCCGTTGTCCACCAGTTTCGCCATGGCCCACAGCAGGTTGCCGATAGCCCGGGGAATAAATTGGTCTTTCTGTGCGTTCACCCGGGGCAGCAGTGCGGCTAAGGCCTCTTTGAGCCCTGGTATCCGCTCCTGCCCGTTGTCCACCAGTTTCGCCATGGCCCACAGCAGGTTGGTGATTTCCTGTGGTTTAAAATTAGCTTTCTGTGCGTTTACGTGGAGCAACAGCACGGGCACAGCTTCTTTGAACTCTGGTGTCCGCTCCTGGCCGTTGTCTGTCAGTTTCGCCATGGCCCACAGCAGGTTGGTGATTTCCTGTGGTTTAAAGTTAGCTTTCTGTGCGTTTACTTGGGGCAACAGCGCGGCTACGGCTTCCTTGAACTCAGGTGTTTGCTTCTGCCCATTGTCCACCAGTTTCGCCATGGCCCACAGCAGGTTGGCGATTTCCTGAGGTTTAAAGTTAGCTTTCTGCGCGTTTACGTGGGGCAACAGCGCGGCCACGGCCTCGTTGAGCCCTGGTGTCTGCACCTGCCCGTTGTCCACCAGTTTTGCCATGGCCCACAGCAGGTTGGCGATTGGCTGGGTGTCAATGTCGCTGGCTCCAGGTTGTAGGTGGCACTTGAATATTATTGCATCAAGTAGCGTTGACAATAAGGCAGCTTGAGTATGCCTGACACCCTCATCCATGGGGTGATGAGGGGTAAAAGCACCTGCTGAAGTAAATGAATGAAGTGTTGTCGTCAGGCTTCGCCAATTCCAGCTCCGTGTTACTGTAAAATTTTGCAGAAAACGCATCAGCTGGCTTTGTTCCGCTCGATTTAACGGTCTTTTAGAAGCTGACGCGTATTTTTTAATGGTACTGGCAAATTGACCATGATTACTCCCATTATAGCGTTGAGCGAAACGAGCAGATTTACTCAACAGATCATCCATTATTTCCGGGTTGACAAGGGCATTAAAATCTTGAGCAGGGGTAGGGGTTACTGAACGACACTGTAGATTTTGAGAAGTGTATGCGCCAGAAGCAGGGTAAAATTCATTACGCCCCGGGATAGTGCGGTAGGGATTATCCCTCTGTCTTACCGTGTCATGTCTATATTGCCCAAGCCTTGAAGAAGCGGCCTGGTTATCCGGTTGGTGGTAATAATTGCCTGATCTTGCGTTAGCAGCAGAGGTTCTATGCATAGTTATATTTCATTAATTCACGAAAATATAATAAAGCAGACAGCTGTTCTGTGCAGAGGTTCATTTTGCTGCAATATCTAAACTAAGTTTCTGCCAAAATGGAATTACATGGTCGTACCAGTGGGGACATTAAATGTCGATTTTCTGAATAACATTTAAGAATTGCTCGGTTTTACCACAGCTATAAACAGATTCATCACTCGTCATATTACACGCCATAAACAGAGCCTGATGCTGTGTTTTGGATAAATCGCTGAGGTAGTAATCGTGGCTTATCCGATAGGTTCCCCCATGAAGATTGATACTGACCCGGTTGCGATAATGCATCAGCAGCCCGGACTTCAGTGCTTTGCCACCATTGAGAACGGTCACTGTCTTCCGGAATTTTGCATTGACAGCAAGTGAGGGGTGTTGATTCCCACGGGTGAGAAGTTGTCGCGAAAGGCAGGCCTGAGGCGTTTCTCTTGTGCCGGTTTGAACTTTACTCAAATTTATCTTGTCTAAATGACCGGATTATCCGGACTGCTTCCGGTTGTATTCAACAAAATATGGTTATTTACTCCAGGCAGGAGACTAGAAACAATGGCAATGCCTATATCAACGTCCCTTAATGATGCTCCTTCTTCCGAGCCAGTTTCAGGACACCGTCCCCACACCACACCCGCAGCACAACAGGGCCAGATGGCAGGTTTCGCAGTAGATAAATAAGAGTACCTTCATGTCGGGCCTTACCCCCGAATTCAGGGGATGGGCAAACACTACCGCCTGCCACCGCGCCGGTAATAGAGAGACAGGTTGCCAGCACCGGTGATCCATCCGGGGCGGCCAGCTTGTCCGAAAGACCGGCCGAAGCGAAGCCAATGGAAAACCAGCCCCTGAATTACCAGATCCTCAGCAACACTTTTAAACGGACGTCTTATGCCAGCAGTTTATGTTTTGGAGCCACCATACCTGATGAGCAGGTCCGGGTGGTGATGGGCCACCTCCAAAAGATGGACAAACAGGGTAATAGATCTGTTACCATTTTTTTGATGTCAATGATATGTAATTTCAACCTGGGTACAGAAAACAAAAAGTGTGGCAATCATGATGGAAGGGAGGGGATTACTGGCTGTTGTTTCTCTTCCTTTTTTTTCTCTTTGGTTTGCCGGTGTGCTCTTCTGAATGTTCTTCGGCGGTTAAGTGAAAGTAATCTGAGGGTTGCCTTCCTTTATCGATAGTCATGTATGCCTTGCCTCATCTGCCCACTTTCTTTTAAGCGCTACAGAGGCAAGCCCCGGCGGCGGGGTGGCTACCCTGGTCTTTATGTGATCAATACATCGTTTCATGGAATCCCGGTTCCCAAGCTCGCTAACCGGGATTTCAATGACCTCAAATCCTGATTTTTGCAGCAGTGCGATTTTAAGCAGTGTCGAGCCATTCCTGGTTTTGAAATCACCACACACGTAATGAGACGGTCCCTGAACTTCAATCACAATGTTGTGATCTGGCAGTAGCAGGTCTACCGGAGGTAATGTGTTCAGACTTTTTTCTTCTTCAATCTTCAAAGAGGGAATGCGTGATTGGAGTTGATCGTGGAGGTCGGTTTGAGGTTTTGACATGTTTGTCGGGTAATGGGGGACGAACGGACAAGGTTTCCCAAGCCAACTTGCGGCCATGGCAATGATGGATTGCTCTTCTTCATTGTCCGGGAATGTGTTTTCCATGGGAGTAAACAGGTCATCCATGTGCTTTTCAAACACGTTATTTTTATTGGCATTGGGGACCAGAGACAACCTGGCACAGTACACCATTACTCCCCAGAGAGACATTATTATGTCTTGCTGAGAGAACTGAGGGTTTTCACTGATTTGGTAGACAAGCGATTCGAACGTAGAGGCAGCCACCTTCAGCTCAACGAATTCACCCAGTTTCGCAATGGCCCACAGCAGGTTGGCGATTTCCTTTGGTTTAAAGTGAGCTTTCTGTGTGTTTACGTGAGGCAATAGCGCGGCTACGGCCTCTTTGAACCTTGGTGCCCCCTCCTGCCTGCTGTCCACGAGTTTCGCCATGGCCCACAGCAGGTTGGCGACCGCCTGAGGAATAAATTGGTCTTTCTGTGCGTTCACGTAGGGCAACAGCGCTGCCACGGCCTCTGTGAACTCTGGTGTCCACTCCTGGCCGTAGTCCACGAGTTTTGCCATGGCCCACATCAGGTTGGAGATTTCCTGGGGGTTAAAGTTAGCTTTCTGTGCGTTTACGTAGGGCAACAGCACGGCGACAGCCTCTTTGAACTCTGGTGTCCGTTCCTGGCCGTTGTCTGCCAGTTTTGCAATGGCCCACAGCAGGTTGACGATTTCCTGTGGTTTAAAGTTAGATTTCTGTGCGTTTACGAAGGGCAACAGCGCGGCCACGGCTTCTTTGAACTCAGGTGTTTGCTTCTGCCCATTGTCCACCAGTTTCGCCATGGCCCACAGCAGGTTGGCTATATGCTGAGGAATAAATTGGTGTTTCTGTGCGTTCACGTTGGGCAACAGCGCGGCCACGGCCTCGTTGAGTTCTGGTGTCCGCTCCTGGCCGTTGTCTGCCAGTTTCGCCATGGCCCACAGCAGGTTGGCGATTTCCTGTGGTTTAAAGTTAGCTTTCCGTGCGTTTACGTAGGGCAACATCGCTGCCACGGCCGCTGTGAACTCTGGTGTCCGCAGCTGCCCGTTTTCCACCAGTTTCGCCATGGCCCACATCAGGTTGGAGATTTCCTGTGGTTTAAAGTTAGCTTTCTGTGCGTTTACGTGGGGCAACAGCACGGCCACAGACTCTTTGAACTCTGGTGTCTGCTCCTGGCCGTTGTCTGCCAGTTTCGCCATGGCCCACATCAGGCTGGAGATTTCCTGAGGTTTAAAGTTAGCTTTCTGTTCGTTTACGTGGGGCAACAGCACGGCCACGGCCACGGCCTCTTTAAACTCAGGTGTTTGCTTCTGCCCATTGTCCACCAGTTTCGCCATGGCCCACAGCAGGTTGGCGATTTCCTGTGGTTTAAAGTTAGCTTTCTGTGCGTTTACGTGGGGCAACAGCGCGGCTAGGGCCTCTTTGAACTCAGGTGTTTGCTTCTGCCCATTCTCCACCAGTTTCGCCATGGCCCACAGCAGGTTGGCGATTTCCTGTGATTTAAAGTTAGCTTTCTGTGCGTTTACTTGAGGTAACAGCGCGGCCACAGCCTCTTTCAACTCTGGTGTCCGCTCCTGCCCGTTGTCCACCAGTTTCGCCATGGCCCACAGCAGGTTGGTGATACCCTGAGCAATAAATTGGTCTTTCTGTGCGTTCACATTGGGCAACAGTGCGGCCACGGCCTTTTTGAGCCCGGGGGTCCGCTCCTGCCCGTTGTCCACCAGTTTCGCCATGGCCCACAGCAGGTTGACGATTTGCTGTGATTTAAAGTTAGCTTTCTGTGCGTTTACTTGAGGTAACAGCGCGGCCACAGCCTCTTTCAACTCTGGTGTCCGCTCCTGCCCGTTGTCCACCAGTTTCGCAATGGCCCACAGCAGGTTGGTGATACCCTGAGCAATAAATTGGTCTTTCTGTGCGTTCACATTGGGCAACAGTGCGGCCACGGCCTTTTTGAGCCCGGGGGTCCGCTCCTGCCCGTTGTCCACCAGTTTCGCCATGGCCCACAGCAGGTTGGCGATTTCCTGTGGTTTAAAGTTAGCTTTCTGTGCGTTTACTTGAGGTAACAGCGCGGCCACAGCCTCTTTCAACTCTGGTGTCCGCTCCTGCCCGTTGTCCACCAGTTTCGCCATGGCCCACAGCAGGTTGGCGATACCCTGAGCAATAAATTGGTCTTTCTGTGCGATCACATTGGGCAACAGTGCGGCCACGGCCTTTTTGAGCCCCGGTGTCCGCTCCTGTCCGTTGTCCACCAGTTTCGCCATGGCCCACAGCAGGTTGACGATTTGCTGGGCGTCAATATCCCTGGCTTCAGGTTTTTGATGGCACCTGAATATTATTGCATCAAGTAGCGTTGACAATAAGGCAGCTTGAGTAAGCTTGACACGCTCATCCCTGGGTTGATGAGGGGTAAAAACACCTGCTGAAGTCAATGAATGAAGTGTTGTCGTCAGGCTTCGCCAATTCCAGCTCCGTGTTGCTGTAAAATTTTGCAGCAAACGTATCAGCTGGCTTTGTTCTGCTCGATTTAACGGTCTTTTAGAGGCTGACGTGTATTTTTTAATGGAACTGGCAAAGTGACCGTGATTTCTCCCATCATAGCGATCAGCGAAACGATCAGATTTACTCAACAGATCATCCATTATTTCTGGTTTGACAAGGGCATTGAAATCTTGAGCAGGGGTTATTGAACGACACTGTAGATATTGAGAAGTGCATGCGCCAGAAGAAGGGTAAAATTCATTATGCCCCGGGATAGTACGGTAGGGACTATCCCTCTGTCTTATGTCAGGTCTATATCGCCCAAGCCTTGAAGAAGCGGCATGGTTATCCGGTTGGTTGTAATAATTACCTGATCTTGCGTTAGCAGCAGAGGTTCTATCCATAATTATATTTCATTAATTCACGAAAATATAATTAAACAGACAGCTGTTCTGTCCAGAGGTTCATTTTGCTGGAATATCTAAATGCCAAAATAGAATTACATGGCCGTACCAGTGGGAACATTAAATGTCGATTTTATTTCGGGACAATTACCTGGGAGGCTGACCGAGAATAGCGCCCGTCTAGGCGACCCCGTAGCGAGGATGGCAGAAAATTGAGGATAAAATTCGGTTTTGTGGGTCACAGTAGGAATGGTGGTCACCCGCCACCCCCTGCGCAGACCGTAGTTGCACTTTCAAGACCTTCTTAATGCATATCACAGCCCTTGTAGGAACGCTTCCATCCAGTCATCGTTGTTGACCCGTTCTGACTCTGTCGCCAATGAATCCAATGTCGCCCATGAATCCAAATCCCATTCCACTATTTCATCAAGCCCAAGTGGGTCTCTTCTCCT
>NZ_JBLYNV010000031.1:0-63516 GCF_049310165.1 Endozoicomonas sp. ALE010
CTATCTTGATTACGTGAGCCCTGTGGACTTTGAGCAACAGGAATTCAGTAAAGCGGCTTAATCAGGTGTCCATTTTTACTTGACCACTACATCCTGGCAGGGGCTGCCAAACACTACCAGATCGATAGGGCCGAGTTGCTTGATCATGGCTTCCGTGATATCCGTCACGCTGCCAAGGTTGGGTACATCGGGGTAGTGGTGTTCCAGTACGGCACAGGGGAACGGTTCGATTTCAGCAAAACCCACTGGCATCCACCCCAACGGGTGCCAGGCAACCGTCGCCGCTTCAATCCCCGAAAATAACGACAGGTATCTCATGCATTCCCTTCCTCCCTACGCAAAGTTGATCAACCTTTCCACCAAGGCTTCCACCTTGTGCCGACTCCAGCCCCGCCCCGGATGAAGCACATACTGGAGCAACACATCCACCGCTGTGGAGTACAACAGTTCAAAATTCTCCTGACTCATGCTGGCAAACTTCAGGCTTCTGGCACGAACCCGTACACCTCCATCCGGGTAACCAATCACGTCATAGAATCCGGCTTTCACGGTCACCCAGCGGCGAAACTCATCGAAGTTTTTCTCTGGCGTGAACCAATGATCCGTTCCTTCCATCCGGTATGGCTGCGGTTCAAAGTAATCAAAGCCCAGCTTCAGCAGGGCAAAGAACTTGCGGTGAAAATGTGGATTACGGGCTTTACGAAACTCTGCCCGAATCACCTGCCCGGTCTTCAGCTGCTGAACGAATCGCTGGTCATCGTCGGATACCGGCACCAGCACCTGCGCCGAGACTTTCTGCAACGCCAGCTCCGCCATCAGATCGCCTCCACAAAGTGCCAGCAGAGCACCATCACCAGCACAACCCAGACCACCGCCAGCCAAACACCATCCCTGAGCCTGTTCATGGGAACATGCCCATCAGTCTCTGCCGAGCGGCCTGCCCATCCAGCGGGTCAATGCCCTGTTCAGCCATGCTTTCCCTGACCAGCTGATTCGAGTGGATGGCCGGATCAAACTGGTGTTCGATGGCAAGCTGATCTTCCAACGGAAGCCCTTGGCATTCACGGTTAACCAGTTCTTGATAGGCCGCTCCAAACTTGCGCTTCACGTTCCGGCACTCCTCTGCATTCCCTGCGGTTCTCAGCTCATGCCAACCCGCCTCACGCCCGGCGAGATAAACCGCCCGGTGGCTCCAGCCGTGGTGACTCGGTTGTCCGGAATACTCATTGGCTTCCTGCCAGGCTTTCGCCAGCGCTGGCAAACCCAATTCTTCCGGCAGTGGCAGGCAGAGCTTGCGAAACTCCGGCGCTGTCGGAGGCCATTCGCCACCGGCCAGTCGTACACGGTTGAGACCTATTTCCAGCTGGGCAGGGTGTAACCCGTTCAGCGTTCTCTGCCACTCGCCGTTGCGATCAGCCAGACCGTAGGCACTGGTCCACTTCTGGCCGAACAGGGCCGTCATGGTCGAAAACAGAGTCACCAGATCTTTCCGGCTCAACGTCGTAGATATTCCCTCCGCTGAAGGCTTCCGTCCCGCTGAAGGCTCCTGTTCTTTCCGGTTGGAGGATATGGGCGTTGGCCTGTTCGACCTGTTCAACCAGGCTGAGTTTTCCAGAATTTCGCTGCCGGGCTTCATAGTTCACCATCCATGGATTGCTGGCGTTATCGGGGTTGTTCAGGTAGGTCGTGGTGGTCTTCACGTACTGGGTACCCGTTGCTCCGGTTTCGTCGCAGTAACGGGCGTAGTTCAGGATGTTGGCCAACAGGTCGTCAGAGGAGTGTCCTTCCCGTAGCCGGGTTTTGTAATGGCCAAAGGTTTTGGTCTTGCTGCCCTTGTCACCTTCACGTTTCGGGTACTGGCTCCACCACTCTTCGAAGGATTCAGAGAAATCAGCCTTGCCCGATTTGGCTTTTGCCGCAGTCGCACCAGTCGTGCTCCCGACACTTGGTGGCACTTCCTCCGTCCTGGAGGTCGCACCAGTCGTGCTCCCGGCACTTGATGGCACTTCCCCCGTCCTGGGGGTCGTGCGATCGTCAGATCGGACACATGTCTTGTAAATATTTCTCTTATTCTCTTCTTCTCTATTTCTCTTATTCTCTGGGCGAACTTTTTCCTCACTGTTCGCTAACGGTTCGCTAACCGGTTCCGAACGCTTAGTGAACTTACTCCGAACCTGTTCTATCAAACGGCGAGTTTCACTGCCCCCCTTGAAACTACTGGCCTTCAGCAGTTCACCACTCACCAGATTGGTGAACATAGGGAGATCATTTGACAGGCTTTCCGGCAGATTCAGCAGTAACCGAAGCCTTGCCTCCATCTGTTTGACATTCTCGGCCCGGTTATGCGCCATGAATTTATTGATGCAGATAAAATCCGTTTTCGCCGACACACTCAGAAACCGGTTCGCTAACAGTTCGCTAACGGTTATTTCAACGGTCTCTGCATCCCACTTCAGGTCACCCATAATATAAGCGCGGGGTAAGCTGAAAATGCCGATCATATTCCCGTGCTTGCAGGTCAGCAGGTAGGCAGCCAATAACTTGCCCTGATCACTGAGTTCCTCATGACGCATGGTGTCCCAGAACTGGCTCTCGATTTTCCCAAACGTTTTCACTGACCACCTCCAGGCTTTGGCGCTTCTTTTGGAAAATACCTTGCCGCCTGCTGGGCATTCTTCTGATTCAGGCTCATCCACTTTTTCAGAAAGATCACCACATTTTTGGCCTCACCTGGCTGGTCCCAGCGATCGATCATGTAGTGAAACGCTTTCAACAACTGTTCGCCCACATCGATATCCGGATTTTCCCAACACAACTCTCCATAGAGTGTTGCCGAGGTTGGCATGGCGGGCTGTCCTGCCAGTGGCCACAGAATGTCCTGCCAGCATTGTGGCTGGTCGGGGATGCCCAGCTTGTCGGTATGGATCATTGGGTACCTCCTGCGGGGCGAACGAAGAGGTTGGCTGGTGCTCTGGACTGAGCACGAGGTTGGGATTGACTCATCAGTTCTTTCCTTGAGAATTAGTTTTTATCGTTAGATCCTTGCTTTTGCAAAGACAATCGAAAGAATACGTTGCTTTTAGATTACTTGTAAATAGCCAACCTCATCCAAAGCGAACACTCGCCCTTAATTAATGGCTTCCAGCTGTGTACTATTTTGCTTATGGATAATGGAATAACAGCGATTGGAAAAGAACGTGACGAACTGGACAGATCGGGTCAAAAGCAAAGCGAAAGAACAAAATCTGAAAAATGTCGATATTGCCCGCGCCGTGGGTTGTACGGAAGGGACATTCAGTTTGTGGATGAGTGGTGCCCGGAACCCGAAGCTGAATAACAAAATCGCCATCGCTGAATTTCTTGGCGTTTCCATTGACTGGTTGGAGACCGGCGAAGAGCTGCCAGATCCGAAAACCCTACCCTACATCAGCCTGGATGAGGCGATCGCTTTCTTTGATGAACTCGATGAAAGACGACAGCAGATGATCTCGGAGTCGGCCATCTGCATTATTGAATCGGATCACAAGAGTTTCCTGTTACGGTTGGAAAACGACACCATGGTCAACCAGACCCCATCCGATACGGCGATCAGCATCCCCAAAGGTGCCAAAGTTCAGGTGGATACTGTGATTACCCCGGAGCCCGGGAAAATCCTGCTGATAGAACACGACGGTGAACTTTCACTCCGCCAGTGGCAACCGATCAGCAAGTCACAACACAGTCTGCGATTCATCAATCGGCTGTACGGCAATTTCGATCTTAACTACGCGGGAGATATCAAGGATATCTACAAGGGCACAGCCGTCGGTGTCAGCTTCCTGTTATAGCGGCCAGCCAATCACCAGCACACCGGGCTGCTGTCCATAGACCTTGATGCAGCGGCCATCGACAATTTGCTTGTCATCTTCCCACAGAATCCCGTTCAGGGCATCACAGTAGAGTTTGGCTACATTGTCAAAGTCCGGCTTCACCGCCGGACGAACCAACCCGGCCTGCGCCTGTCCGTTTTTCTTTTTTGACCAGCTTGCCGGGATCGGGAAGACCGCCACTACCAAAACCCCCACTGGCCCCGCCAGCATTTTTTCCGTTTTCTGCCTTGCCGCCCATCGAACCTCATGTTCCGCCCGCCGGGTGCCCGCTGGTGTGTAGCATTTGCCTCGACGGGTGAACCGGGGGCGCCCTTTGCTTCTGGGTATTGAATTAACAAAAGCAATGACATTTTCGGTATTCCTCTGATTATTTATCGCCACCTGCAAAGTCACTGGTAAACACTGAATCCACTGCTCAACGTTATCCATCCCTGGCTCCGTTCGATAACACAAGGCATTTCAGCTGATAACGGCAGCCAAAGCCTTCAATCCATAAAAACTATCAATACTCAAAAGCTAATATAAATATATTATAACTTATCATCTGCAAAGTTTATCTTTGCAGATATATAAATATAAAAAGCGTTTAAATTTACAAAAATAAGGAATCTTTATGGACGCAGTTACCCGCGATCTCAACCGGCACCTCAATGCCACTGACGACAGGGAAGCCCTCGAAGAGACCATTGAGTCCGAGCTGGAACGGATTGAAGCTCATATTCAGGAACAGATCGAAGATCACAAGCCCATCATCATCGCGGGATTCGGTGTTTTAACTCCCGGCAGCTTCCTGACCTTTCTCACCCTGGAAGAATTTCACCCGATGCAGGGCTACCGCTGGCTGGCCGTGAAGCAGCTGGTGCATGACTGCAACGACGAAAACACCCGCCTTTCTGGCTGGGATGTCATCAACTATGCGAGCAAACGAGGTTATTGCCGTGGTTAATCAAATAAAGACTGAAGAAGTAAACCGCCTGGAAGAACCGGTCATCACCGGGATCAGCGACTGGCTAAACATCAATCAGTACACCTACGACTACGGCAAGGTATGCATCCTGAAAGATCGCATTGCCAGCAACATCACGCCGGATATGACGGTGCTCCAGATCTATCGGGTCATCAGGGATGAAATCACCGCATGGCGTAAGGATCCGAAAACGGCAGATGCCGTGATCGTTGATTTCCGTGCCTGGTGTGAGCTGCATCGCACACTATCCAGTGCATTGGAAAAGAGTTTCCGGATGGAAATTGCCGACCAGGTGCTGGCCGTCAGAAACCGCATTCACCGGGACGAGGCTCTTCGCCATGCCAGCTAAAAAGAAAACCGAACTGATTGAATCCGCTGACGTATTGCCTGTGGATAAGTCAGCAACTGCATTGTCCGAAGTGGGACAAATCATGCAATCCGCCATTGCCCAGAATGCCAGCATCGACACACTGGAAAGGGTAATGAGCCTGTACGAACAGAGCCAGGCCATTGTTGCACGACAACAGTTTAACGAAGCCTTTTCCCGCTTTCAGCAAGAGATGCCAGTGGTTAAAAAGAACAAGACCGCAGCCTTTAACACCAATAATGGCGGTCGCATGGAGTACTCCTACGCCTCCATTGATGATGTGGTTGCTGCGGTTCAGCCGGTTCTTCACCGCTACGGACTGAGCTACTGGTTTGAGCAACAGCAGAATGGGCCAAACATCACCATCACCTGCAATCTGACCCATGTATCCGGCCACACCATCTGTAACACGGCCACGGGTCCTATGGATAACACCGGTAAAAAAAGCGTCCTGCAACAGATCGGTTCTACCGTGACTTATCTGAAACGTCAGACTCTGGTCGGGATTCTTGGCGTGGCCTGCACCGATGATGACACCGATGGTTATGTGCCCGATATGAAAGACTCGGCCCAGCCACCGGTTAAAAACCATTACCCCGATGCAGACTTCAAGCGCCTGTTACCAGAATGGCGGGCATCCATTGAGTCCGGCCAACAGAGTGCAGATCGGATAATCCGCAAAATAAATTCCAAAGCTCCAGCCACCCCACAACAAGTACAACAACTTAAAGCCATCCAACCACGAGGCCATTAAATGGACATTCTCGATATTCAACAGGGTACGCCTGAATGGCTTGCCCTGCGTCAGAACTATTTCACCGCCAGCGAGGCACCGGCCATGATGGGCGACAGTCCGTTTCTCAGTCGTGACCAGCTGCTGCATCAAAAGAAAACAGGCAGTACCCCAGAGGTAAACGAATTTCAGCAAAAGAAATTCGATGCCGGGCATCAGGCCGAAGCAGAAGCCCGACCGTTGGTAGAAAAAATAGTCGGAGCGGACCTGTTTCCAGCCACCGGCGTCACCATCATCGACGGTTTACCACTACTGGCCAGCTTCGACGGACTGACCATGATGGAAGACCTGGTCTTTGAGCACAAACTCTGGAATGAAAAGCTGGTTGCCCAGATTGAAGGGGAAGGCATTGAACCTGCCTATTACTGGCAGTTAGAACAACAGTTGCTGGTTAGCGGCGCCGAACGGGTATTGCTTGTCTGCTCTGATGGTACCTCCGCCAAGCTGCGCTATGTCTATTACGAATCCCACGACTATCGTCGTGAGGCCCTGATCGCCGGATGGAAACAGTTCCAGGAAGATCTGCTGAATTTCGAGCCGGACACACCTGTACAGGTACTGGAAGGCGAAGTAATTCAGGACACCACGGCACTGGTGGTTCAGCTGGATGGATCCGTGATTGATTCCAACCTGCACCTGCTGGAAGAACAGATCTTCAAACGCATTGATTCCGTCAAATCGGCACTGGTTACCGATCAGGATTTTGCTGATGCCGAATCGGCGGTGAAGTTTTTCAAAAAGACGGAAACAAAGCTGAAGGACGGCAAAGAGACTGCACTTGCCCAGGTACCGGATATCGCCCGTCTCTTCACCCGCATCGACCACCTGACCGAGGCCATGGCTACTAAACGCAAGTCTCTGGATAAGCAGGTCAAGCATCAGAAGCAGCACATCAAAGACAGCATCGTACTGAAAGCCGTCACCACCCTGGAAAAAGAACGTCAGGTGATTAATACCGAACTTACTCCCGGCTGGATCGCTGCAGTGGTTACACCTGCTGATTTTCAGGAGGTGATCAAGGGTAAAAAGAACGTATCCAGCATGCAGTCTGCGGTAAATGACCGGCTGGCACAGGCTCGGATCGAACAGAAGCAGCAGGCACAGGACGTAAAAAACAATCTGGCGATATACCGAAAAATGGCAGCTGATAAGGACTACCTGTTTCCGGATCTGGATGTGCTTCTTCATAAAGAGCAGTCCGACCTGATGGCCATTATTGAACTGCGGCTGAATCAGGAAGCCAGGCAGAAGGTAGCTGACAAAGAACCCGAACCGGTAACAGAACCTGAAAACGCCGAAGACCAACCGGACCTGCTTTACACCGATGGAGAGGTCACCGAAGAGATCCTGACCGACGATATCTACGCCATGGAAAAGTGGCTTGGAAAAGGCTCACTGGACTGCTATCGCTTTGACCACCACGGCAACGAATACCGCATCGAACTGATCATCCGTCGTGCCGCACTAATCACCCCAGCTCAACAACTCTCTCTAAAACCAGAAGAAAAGGAGACCGCCTGATGGCCGCATCCCTGAACCGCGTCACCCTTATTGGAAGGCTGGGTAAAGACCCGGACTGCAAAGCCACCGCCAATGGCAATGCCGTAACCCTTCTTTCCATCGCCACGGAAGAGAGCTGGAAAAAAGATGGCCAGAAACAGACCCGTACCGAATGGCACCGGGTAGTACTGTACGGCAAACCTGCTGAACTGGCCGCTCAGTATCTGGCCAAAGGCCACAGAGTCATGATCGAAGGTCAACTCCAGACCCGTAAATGGCAGGACCAGAATGGTCAGGATCGCTATCAGACCGAAGTCGTGTACAGCGGGTACAACGGCAAGCTGCTATTTCTGGAAAAGAACCCCAATGCTCAGCAGGCACAGCCTCAGAACTATCAGTCACAACCAGGCACACATCAGAACCAGTACGCCAATGCCCGGGATGGTGCTCATGCTCCCCAGCCCATGCAGACACAACAATATGACTCCTACGACGACTCCATCCCATTTTAAAGGAGCTTGTGTTAATGAAAGCCGGAATGAGCCCACTCACACCCGATGATCTGGCCCTGGCCATAGAGATAAAACAGAAGCAGACCGCTGGTCTTAGCTCGGAAAAGGAGGAAAAGGAACTGGCAAGAAAAGTCATGCTGGCTGACCGGATCGGTGACGAAATGGAAGGCCTGCAGCTGAATGCAGAAACCGTACTGATTGAAATGACGACGCTGATTGTGGCCATCACCGTAGGTATTCACAGCCCCCAGGCGCGAGATCAGGCGATGCTGGTCACTGGGCTGATCCTGCAACGAATCAGGGATATCAATCAGGACCCTGTCGTAAAGAGCAGTGCCATCCACTGAAACACCATAACAAGACCATAACCAGAAAAGGGAATTGAAAATGGCCGCAAACACTCTTCATCAAAATGGTAAGAGCATGAAAGGAATCAATATAAACACCCCCCATACTCCCATCAAGCCCTCTTCCAGCCAGTATGGATTTATTCCAGACAATGCCGTGACCAGAACAGAAATGGTTATGTCCAGTCGGGAGATTGCCAAGGTGCTGGACAAGGAGCATAAAAATGTCAAAAGAGACATTGAAGTCATGCTGAGCAAGCTTGGAATGGGTACGCTCAAATTTGAGCATACCTACGTCAACCCGCAGAACAAGCAGGAATACACTGAATATCAGTTACCCAGGTTTGAGTTCGAAGTGCTGATCACCGGATACGATGTTAAGCGTCGGGCGGCGGTTATCAATCGATGGTATGAACTGGAATCCGGACAATCTAAACCCCTTGCCCCTCTTATCCAGGAACCACAGCTTGACCCCCATCAACTGCTGGAAATCAATATGGACACCAGCCTGAAAGCCATATCCTTTGTTAAAGAATACGGCTTTAAAGGCAATCAGGCCATGCTGGCAGCAGACCGACTGGTGAAAAGCCAGATCAACTTTTCACCACTGGAAGCCATGGGCCAGAAACAACTGGTGGCACCTGTCCAGGCCATGACGTTTACCCCAACCCAGCTCGGGCAGATGATGGAACCACCACAAGATCCCCGTCAGGTAAACAAGTTACTGGAATCGGCAGGACTTCAAATCAAAATCGATAGCCTGTGGGTACCCACCGATCAGGGCCAGCCTCTGTGTGAAATCCTTGATACCGGCAAAGCCCATAACAACGGTACGCCAGTAAAACAGGTGAAGTGGTATCAAAACGTACTGGATCGCTTGCAACCGGCTCTCCCCGACGAATCTAAAACTGAATCGATCGATCAGGATAGCCGCTATGCTGATCCTGCGCCTGAATCGGAAATAGTTGGCTCTGATACCGATGAAGAGCCAGTACAAAGAAAACAAAAACGCAAACGCAACCGCTACGAACTGGATGATTACTTCTCCCTGGTGGAGCTGGGCGAATTTATTGGTCGCAGCCGTCAGCATGTGGTGGAGGTACTGGAAAAGCACCGGCTCATCAAATGGATCGGTCAGGGTAAAAAAGGCAAGTACCTGCTCACCGAAAAGGGCTGGCAGTATGGTCTGATGTACGACCCTTCCGAGATCTGCTTTCACAACCGGAACAGTAAGCGACTGACCACCAGCAATGCCCAGCCGGTGTTGGGGTACGACATCCTGAAATTTTTTTAATGGAAATGCGACATGGATGCGCTGATTTCCCAGCCTGACCTGATGGCGTGGTCAGGCATTAAGCAAAAAGCGGCGCTGGTCAAATGGATGGTTCAAAACCGGATACCGTTTTACTACGGACGTAATGGCGAAGTGGTCACCACCTACGCCGCCATTAACCAGCCATTGATCGGCACAGAGATACAACAACCCAAAAAACAACCACTCAAATTCCTGTAGGAGATGTATTGATGGGAAGACCACGCAATAAAGAGAATGCTCAATTGCCGGATGGCGTTTACCGAAGCAAAGGGCGTTTCATTTATAAGCCTTACCATGGCCGGGTTGGTCAAAAGAATGTGTACGGTGCTGAAATCGTTCTGGGTCCGGAAACCATGGCCATGTCCAAACTCTACATGGCCATTGAGAACCTGGAGAAAAGTTCCGACCAGACATTGGGCTGGCTGCTGGATGAATGTCTGGAGTCCCGAAAACTCAGAAGCCAGAGCAAGGATTGGCAGTACAACAAAAGGCTGTATACCCCCAAGGTGAAAAACTTCCCCGTGGAAGGGTATGGCACTTTCGGTAAAGTACCGCTGGCGCTGATCACCCCACCATCATTGAACCGGTTCTATGAAAAATTTTCCGACAAACCGGGCGCCGTCGCCAATGCCCGCAAACTGATCTCCAGTGCATGGAGCTGGGGAAGAAGCCATCTTGAAGGGGTACCACCTAACCCATCGCTGGATTGCGAAGCACTGCCAAGACCAAACCGGCAAGATGTGTACGTCAGCGATGAAGACTACGCCTGCGTTTACTATCTGGCCAATCCCTTCTGGAAAGCCATGATGGAGTTTGCCTACATCTGCCGGGCAAGACGTTCCGAGCTGATCAATATGAAGCGGGACCAGCTGCTGGAGAAAGGCATACAGCTGAAACGGGTCAAAGGCTCACTGGATGAAATCACCCTCTGGACCCCACGCCTGAGAAAAGCACTCAAGCTTCTTGAAGATTACAACAACGGTGAGAAGTTTGAATATGTGTTCGGTGCGCCCAACGTAATCGCCAAAAAAGGCATTCAGATGTCACCGGGACAAAAGATGCATAAAAACACGCTGGACAGCCAGTGGCAGAAACTGATCAATCGAGCAGTGGATGAAGGGCTCATTGACGAGAAATGGCACTTCCACGATCTCAAGGCAAAGGGAGTCTCTGACCATGAAGGACTAGTCTCCGGCCACAAAACACTGGAAGCAAAGAAAATCTACATCCGGAAAACCCAGGAAGTACAGGGTACGAGATAACAAAAGGGAAGAGAGATGAGAGAAGATATCACCGGGCAGTTGTCCGGTTTTTTTTGCCGTCAATTACACGACATATCTTTGAGTATTGGTGCCCAGGAGAAGACTCGAACTTCCACAACCATACAGTTACCAGCACCTGAAGCTGGCGCGTCTACCAATTCCGCCACCTGGGCATATACGACAATTTACTACTTTTTAACGATGTTTGGTGCCCAGGAGAAGACTCGAACTTCCACGACCATACAGTCACTAGCACCTGAAGCTAGCGCGTCTACCAATTCCGCCACCTGGGCCTTGCCATCGCTGTCCAACATCTCAGCGATGCGGCGCATATTAGAGATCACTGGATGGACTGTCAACCACTTAACATCAGATTAACCAAAGATTATGGAAGCTACGTATCCAGCTATCGGTTATTCACCTCACACCCAATAGCAAGGCGTAAAGAGGGTGGAATTGACTATCTCTTCATGGCTCTGGTCATGGTTTGAAACCACATCACTTTACTGAGATCACCGGTTGCCACGATATTCTGCTCCTGGACACCCCGCATAAAGGCTTCCTGGGTATTTTTTGCCGTCAGGATTTCAAAGCCTTTAGTGGCACTGGAGAAAGAAAGCTCAAATGTTGGCTCGGTGGTGGTTCCGGCAACCGGGTAAACCTGTTTGTCTTTGACAATATAGTGCCGGGCGACACCGTCTTTACTGCTGAGCTGAAAGGTCAGGTCCTGGCCTTCCAGCGTCTTTTGAAATGAGGGGTTCTTTCGACTGGCACGTTTCATCATGAAACCCAGTGCCCATAACAACAATTTGAATTTCACTACTTCAGTCCCGAACTCTATATAAAAAAACACTTCCCCATGGCTCAGCTTGCAAAAGCTGGCAATGGAAAAATGCTTTCTGAGAGGTTGTGCAAACAGTATTTATGAAGATGGTGAAACCGGTAGCCGGTTTATCTGGCACATCAATCGCAGCTGGCCAGATAGAGAGCTATCAGTTTACGGCTTCTTTCAGGGCTTTGCCCGGCTTGAAAGCCACTGTCTTACTGGCCTTAATCTGGATGGTTTCGCCGGTTTGGGGATTTTTACCGGTACGGGCAGCACGGCTGCGCTGTTCAAAAGTACCAAAGCCAACAAGGTTGACAGAGTCTGCTGATTTCATGGCACTGGTGATGGCTTCAAGAATGGCATTGAGCGCCAGGGAAGCCTTGTCCTTGCTGATATCCGCTTCGTCAGCGATGACATTGACCAGATCGGGTTTACGCATAGGAAATACACTCCGTTTTGTTTTTCTTGTTTCTTCCCTTGAATCAAGGGTTTCTCGCTTCCTGAGCAAGGACAGCAGCAGCTCTTGACTACAGGTGTATGGCTCACAGACAAAAACAGACTAAAACACAGCCGCTCTCAGGGCAATAGTCTGAACCAACTGTTTGTGGGATTTTTGTCAGAAATCCGGGTTTTTCGATCATTCAACCCACTTCCATCATCTCAAAGTCAGATTTGCTGGCTCCACAATCCGGGCAGAGCCAGTCCTCCGGAACATCCTCCCAGGCCGTTCCGGCAGGTATGCCATCGTCAGGCCAGCCGACAGACTCATCATAGACAAAACCACAGACAATACACTGCCACTTTTTCATCATTCTCTCCGGTTCATACATGCTAACTGTTGTTTGTTTCTGGTATGCTTTGTGCTTTTGAAATCACCCCAAATGCTCAACAGGTCAATCTGTAAACAAAGATTCACCAAGAAGAATAAATATACGTTATCAGAGATCATCATGCCCGCAAGTCACGAGCCGGAATCCAGCCGTTCACACCGCCTGGACAGCAAAGGCACTGTTTTTGACAACCGCAGCGGTGAAGAGCGCTGCTACCGTATTCGCTGTGCAGGAATCACCAAAGTGTATCCGGGTGTTGTTGCCAATGATCAGGTAAGCCTGGCCATCCGGCCTGGCGAAATCCATGCGCTGCTGGGCGAAAATGGTGCAGGCAAAAGTACCTTGATGAAAATCATCTATGGCGTGACGCAACCAGACAGCGGACATATCTGGTTTGATGGCCAGCAGCACACCCTGAAATCGCCAGCCCATGCAAGACGCCTTGGCATCGGCATGGTATTCCAGCACTTCTCATTGTTTGAAACCTTAACCGTGGTGGAAAACATTGCGCTCTCTTTTTACGGGAAGGCGATGGATAAAAGAGCAGCAGGCCAGCTGAAGGATCTGGCCCGACGCATCGAGGAAATCTCCAGCCATTACGGTATGCCCATTGACCCTCATCGTCATGTGCACAGTTTATCCACCGGAGAGCGCCAGCGGGTTGAGATCATCCGCTGCCTGGTACAAGACATTAGCCTGTTGATTCTGGATGAGCCCACCTCAGTGCTGACACCACAGGAAGTCAGCAGTTTGTTTGTCACCTTGAAAAAGCTGGCCGCTGAAGGCTGCAGTCTGCTGTTTATCAGCCATAAGCTTCAGGAAGTTAAAGCCCTGTGTGATAGCGCCACGGTACTGAGACACGGAAAGATTGCCGGAACCTGTGATCCGAAAACCACCAGCACTGAGGATATGGCCAGTATGATGGTGGGCAGCCAGACGACACTGGGTCAGCGCTACAGTTTTTCCACCAATAAGAATGACGATAAACGCCTCGTCGTCAGAGGGCTGACGGAAGCGGCACTGGGTGACTTTGGCACCCCATTGCATGACATCCATTTTTCGGTAAAACCCGGGGAAATTCTTGGCATCGCCGGTGTAGCGGGCAATGGCCAGAAAGAATTAATTCAGCTGCTCAGCGGGGAGAGACTGGCTACCTCACCGGACTTTATCACGCTGGATAACCAGCCCATTGGCCAGCTAACCCCCGGTAAACGACGACGCCTGGGCATGGCCGTCGTGCCGGAAGAGCGCCTGGGTCGGGGAGCGGTGCCCGACATGTCGCTGTCAGATAATGGCCTGCTCACTGGCTTTTTACAAAACCTGGTGTCCGGGGGATTTTTAAGACAGCGACGAATTCACGGATTTGCCAACAACGTTATCAGTCGCTTTCGTGTAAAAGCCCACGGCAACTCAGCGGATGCCAAAAGCCTGTCCGGCGGTAATTTGCAGAAGTTCATTATTGGCCGTGAAATTTTACAGAATCCCAAACTGCTGATCTGTGCCAGCCCGACCTGGGGCGTTGATGTTGGTGCCGCCAACCTGATCCATCAGTCCCTGATTGATCTGCGGGACAAGGGCACGGCCATCGTCGTGCTTTCTGAAGACCTGGATGAACTGTTCCAGATTTCGGACCGAATTGGTGCACTCTGCCACGGCAAACTGTCGCCGGTGAAACCGGTCAGGGAAACCTCCATTAACGAAGTGGGTCAATGGATGGCCGGTGTGTTTGGTCATCCGGAAAAATCAGCCTCAGCACCGATGGCAATGGAACCTGACAGACAGGCAAAGGAGTATACCCCCTGATGAAGATTGCCATTGAAAGAAGGCCGCAAGACTCCAGCCTGATGAAATATCTGTCCCCCGTTCTGGCGGTGTTGCTCACCCTGATGGCCGGGAGTGTGATTTTTGCCATGCAGGGGCAGAACCCGTGGACCGGTTTATATACCTTCTTCATTCTGCCCATCAGCGATAGCTATGGCCTGTCCGAGCTGGGTGTCAAAGCCGCCCCCATACTGCTCTGCGCCATGGGGCTGGCGGTGTGTTTTCGAGCCAATATCTGGAACATTGGCGCGGAAGGACAGTTACTGATGGGGGCTCTGATGGGCAGCTGGGCCGCCCTGAGCTGGATGGATTCGGAAGGTTTCTGGGTGCTCCCCGCGGTACTGATAACCGGCGCTGTGGCCGGTTTACTCTGGGCCTTGATCCCTGCGGTGCTGAGGAATCATTTCAATACCAATGAAATCCTCACCACCATTATGTTGAACTATATTGCCCTGAATCTGCTGCTCTATGCCGTGCACGGCCCCCTGAAAGATCCCCATGGTTTTAACTTCCCGGAATCCGCACTGTTTACCGATGCGGTCACGCTGCCACTGTTGCTGGAAGGAACCCGCCTGCATATTGGTCTGGCCTTCGGACTGCTGGCCGGGGTGTGCATTTGGGTATTGATGACCAGGACCTTCCTGGGCTTTCAGCTGAAGGTCATTGGTCTGGATGCCAGTGCCGGGCACTTTGCCGGTTTCCGTGAGCGCCGTCTGGTGTATTTCAGCCTGTTGCTGTGCGGTGCTTTGGCCGGGCTTGCTGGTATCTCGGAAGTCAGTGGCCCGATTGGTCAGCTGGTGCCATCGGTCTCCCCCGGCTACGGTTATGCGGCCATTATTGTTGCCTTTCTTGGTCGCCTGCACCCTATTGGTATTTTACTGGCCAGCCTGCTGATGGCGCTGGTTTATATGGGGGGCGAGATGGGTCAGATTGATCTTGGCCTGCCGCTGGCCATGGGCAGTCTGTTTCAGGGGATGTTGCTGTTCTTTCTGCTGGCCTGTGATTTTCTGATCAGTTACCGCTTGAAAGTCTCTGCTCATCAACCCCCGGCTCAGGGACATCATGTAGGAGTCAACGGCTAATGGATATGGACCTGATCACTAACATTCTGTTTGCCATGGTTCGAACCGGTACGCCGCTGCTGCTGGTTGCTTTGGGGGAACTGGTGTGTGAAAAGAGCGGCGTGCTCAACCTGGGGCAGGAGGGCATGATGCTTATGGGCGCGGTGATCGGCTTTATTGCCGCACTCACCACAGGGAGCCTGATCTTCGGGGTGATGATGAGTCTGCTGGTTGGCATGGCCATGGCCATGTTGTTTGGCCTGCTGGCGATCCAGTTGCGGGCCAATCAGGTGGCTACCGGCCTGGCCCTGACCATTTTTGGTGCAGGCCTGAGTGCTTATGTGGGCACTGACTACATCGGTCAGGCTTTGGCAGGCTTCCAGCCCATGTTGATCCCGCTGTTATCAGACATTCCGGTGCTGGGTAAAGCCCTGTTCAGTCAGGACATTCTGGTTTACTGCTCTCTGGGTATCGCGTTGGCTATCTGGCTGTTCTTCCGCTTCAGCCGCCCCGGCCTGATGGTGAAAGCCATCGGGGAAAGCCCATACTCAGCCACGGCTGTAGGCTTACCGGTAATACGGACCCGGTGGCTGGCGTTACTGTTTGGTGGTGCCATGGCGGGCCTCGGGGGGGCTTATCTGTCACTGGCCTATACGCCGCTGTGGGCAGAAGGCATGACCGCAGGGCGCGGCTGGATTGCCCTGGCCCTGGTGGTATTTGCCAGCTGGAAGGTAGAACGGGTCTTACTGGGGGCCTGGCTGTTTGGTTTGGCAAGCATTATGCATCTGGTACTGCAGGGGATGGGTGCCTCTATTTCATCCAATCTGCTGGCGACCCTGCCTTATCTGGCGACCATTGTGGTGCTGGTATTGCTATCAAGCAACCAGTCCAGAAGCCGGTTGCTGGCACCAATGTCCCTTGGCAAACCCTACCACCCGGCGGGGTAATCTTTAAAACAGTTCCAACCTGGCCTGACAGGGAACTCAGGCCATTAATCTAACGATAAAACAGACCTGTAAGGAGTTGATCATCCCATGAAATCCCTGATTAAAAAGGCCCTCGTCTCCGTGGCCACGGCCGGATTGATGACCCTGTCGACACTCTCGTCGGCGGTTGAAAAGCCGCTGAAAGTGGGCTTTGTCTATGTCGGCCCGGTGGGTGATGCCGGCTGGACCTATGGTCATGATGAAGGCCGACTGGAGATGGTTGAGAAGCTGGGCAAGAATATCGAAACCACTTATGTTGAGAGTGTCTCTGAAGGTGCCGATGCCGAGCGGGTCATCCGTAAGCTGGCACAGCAGGGACACGACCTGATCTTTACCACCTCGTTTGGCTACATGAACCCAACACTGAAAGTGGCCAAGCAATTTCCCAACGTTAAGTTCCAGCACGCCACGGGTTACAAGCGTGGCAAGAATGTTGGCACCTATTCCGCCCGCTTCTATGAAGGCCGTTACCTGACGGGCGTGATTGCCGGACATATGACCAAAAACAATGTGATTGGCTATGTGGGTTCATTCCCGATTCCTGAAGTGGTCCAGGGGATCAATGCCTTTACCCTCGGCCTGCGCAGTGTCAACCCGGATGCCACCGTGAAAGTGGTCTGGATTAACAGTTGGTACGACCCTGCCAAAGAGCGTGAAGCGGCTGAGTCACTGATTGCCCAGGGTGCCGACATCATCAACCAGCACACCGACTCACCCGCTCCGGTGCAGGCCGCCCAGGACAAAGGGGTATTTGCCTTTGGCTATGACACGGACATGACACGCTTTGGTCCCGATGCCCACCTGACCGGCAGCATGGTTCACTGGGGGGGCTTCTATACTGACACGGCCAAAGCAGTACTGGATAAGCAGTGGAAGGCAGAAGATGTATGGGGCGGCTTCTCCGCAGGCATGGTTGAAATGGCCCCTTATAACAAAGCCATTCCTGAAACCGTTGTTGCCCAGGTCGAAGCCTTCAAGACACAGATTGCCGATGGCACCTTCACCATTTTTGAAGGCCCCATCAAGGCACAGGATGGTTCCATTAAAGTTTCAGAGGGTACAAAGCTGAACGATGGTGATATTCTGTCCATGAACTGGTATGTGGAGGGCGTTGAAGGCTCTTTGCCTAACTGATCCCCACTTGATTGACAGATCCTGGAGTCATCGGCTCCAGGCAGGATGTACTGCCGATGCCCTTTGCTGACATGAACTGGCAACCCGCCCGGGATGCCAAAGCGATACCCAGCGCACTGCGTGAGATGATACTGGATCAACATTCGTTGACCCGACGGCTGAAACAAGCACACAACAACGATTTTTTTGTCCGGGTCATTTCCCATGATTGGCAGGAGCCGGATGCATCAGAGAAAGCCTTTCTTCATTGCGATGATCAGCGTGCCAGCATAAGAGAAGTCCTGCTGTTTGGCTCAGGTCAACCGGTGGTTTTTGCCCGCAGTGTGTTACCGGAGTCCAGTCTGTCCGGTGAGAATAGAGTACTTCTGGAACTGGAGGACAGGCCATTAGGTGAATATATTTTCAGTCAGCCCGGCCTGCGCCGTGGACCGATTGAAGTTGCCGATATCAAAGCCAGTGAATTTAACGCACACCTTGATGTGGAATTTACGGCAGAAATCGCCTGGGCCAGACGATCCCTGTTTTTTTTGCGGGATAAGCCTATTTCTGTTTGTGAGGTTTTTTTGCCTGAGCGTGAGAGCAGAGGGGCTGTCTGAGAATAGCGCCTGGTTACCTCCTGGTAGCATGTGAAGCGGCATTGCAGTATGCCAGTAAATTTTTTACTGCCAGCAAAAATATCGTTTCCCGCTTACTGCACAAGAATGGTTACCGGCGTCGGAAACCACAGAAAAAGCGAACCATGGGACAGCATGCCGAACTTCTGAGTTTGCCTGCGAAAGCGTTGAACTGTGGTGGAATGAAGAGGGGCAAAGGGGCTATCCGGGTCAGAATGAATTGCTCATGTTGTGTGACGGTGGTGGCAGTAACAGTGCGTCGGCATATATTTTCAAGGAAGATCTGCAGGCGCTGGCGAATCGTCTGGGTGTGGAGATCCGGATAGCGCACTATCCACCATACTGCTCTAAATACAACCCCGTTGAACACCGCTTGTTCCCACACGTGACACGCGCCTGTCAGGGCGTATCGCTGGAAAGCATTGAAACAGCGGCATACTACATGAGTAAAACAGAGACAACAGGACTTGCCGTAACTACCAGAATCATCGACAAGGTCTTTGAGGCTGGCCGGAAGTATGCGGCTGATTTCAAGGAGAAAATGACCATTCAGTTCGATAAAATTCTCCCAAAATGGAACTATAGAGCTATCCCTGAAGCTGGGTGAAATGAGGAAGTTATTTCGGGACTATTCCTTAATAAGCGCTTTGCTGATTATCTTACTTCTTACTGCCAGTTGGGAACGTGGCAGCAAGAAGTAAAAAAGGTTAATCAGCTCTTTCCGGGATGATTAATCTGGGCCATGCCAATAACCCTTGGGTCGTTGGAATTTTTATGGTTAATTATTGCCAGGTAGAATGGATGGTCAAATTTAAAGCGAAGAAGTTTTTCAGGAGGTATATGTAAATCGTATGAGAGTATAGATGACGCAGCAGCTACCGCCGCTCCATTTTCATCAACGTCCAATGCTGCTATATGTTTACCCTTGGCTTCAGCCTCTTCACATATTTTTGTAAATTGATAATTGAACTTGAACTTGGGCAGCGTTAGCACCGCGTGTTTACTTCCGGATTTGCCCAGGATAGTGGTGAGTCCACTTGACAAAACCTGGTTGAGATCTTCACTACCGGGATTCGTTTCCCCTTCTGGCGGTAAAACAAACACTGCTTTCATGCCCGATTCCATAACAGGAACAGCGACAAAGTCATAGTCTTTATTTTTTATGTGCTTAATGGGTTGTACACTTCCACTTTCCATCCACTGTATTTCTGAGTGGGTTGCATTTTCCCATGTCATTTCTGAACTCTCATTTTCATTCATCACTCTAAAAGGAAACTGCCATGAGACCTGTTGCAATAACCAGGTGACCAGTTGAAACGCCAGGTCTGGATTATCCAGGTCTTTTGCTTGCAGAAAATCAGTAATCAGGCCCTGGGTGTCTTTTGTTATTTGCTCATTGAGCTCTGCCGTGGCCTGTTCAGGTCCCTTGTGAAAAAAAGCTTCACTGGTTGTATGAGGAATCTGGGATTGTCTCAGAATTCCATCAATCTTTGGTCTTTTTGAAAAGACATGTATGCCTTCTTCGGTGCTTTTGATCAATGGTCGAGCTTGATGAAGCTCACCAATATCCCCTGCTTGATAAGGCTCACCAGTATCCCCTATAGAGTCCGCCATATATCTTAAATTGGTAGTGATCGCCTCTGATGTTGTGACCAGAGCAGGTGAGGTGACAATGTTAATTGATCGTTCGAATAATGTTAATTCTCTAACAAATTCCTGTACGTCATCGACAAGCCCCTTCAAATAGGGTTGGACATTGTTTGTTACTGATGTACCAGAATCTGGGGAATCAGCCGACTGTGTTGAGGATTGCGGGAGGGGTAAATCACTGTTGTCCCAGAACGTATTGGATGGAGCTCTGGGGTAGTCACTAGAGGGTAAATTATTCATATATATTCAAGCCTCCAATCGTAATATTTTTATCTGAACCAGCACATTATTTATAATCAAACATGGCAAGTTCTGACCGGTTAAATGATAGGAGGTATTTTTATTCTGTAAATAATTGTTTGAAAATTAAATGTCATTGTTATTTTTGCCAGATAGATGGTTGTTGTTGATTTTATTTGGCTATAGTGATCTCCAAATGATTTACTTAATTTTCTTTCAGGAAAAAATTCTTTTCTGAAATCGAAGGCTTAACAGGATGGCTAATAAAGCGTTTGCATCATCAAGAGATCTGGAACCCAAAAAAGAGACGCTTGAAGTGCTGGCAGAAGGTGTTTATGCCTTTACCGCTGAGGGGGATCCCAATGTCGGGGCCATTGAGGCAGAAGACTTCCTTATTGCTTTTGAGGCTCGGGCAACACCAACGGCGGCGTCCGACTGGTTACGGGAACTCAGAAGGCATACAACAAAGCCTGTTAAGTATCTGGTTTTGTCCCACTACCATGCAGTGCGCGTACTCGGTGCCGCCGCCTTCTCAGCCGAATCGATTATTGCCCATGAGAACACCCGGTTCCTGATTGAAGAGCGTGGTATGGAGGACTGGGGCAGTGAGTTTCGTCGAATGCCCAGGTTGTTCCGGGAGCCCGAAGGAATCCAGGGGCTGACCCATCCTGATATTGTGTTTAATGATCGATTAGAAATCCCGCTGGGTGGGCTTCGGGGAAGCCTGGTGCTGGAATACTGTGGACGGGGTCATACCGCCGGGGATATCTGTGCCTGGCTGCCCCGGCATAACATTCTGTTTGCGGGAGATCTTGTTGAGGCCCGGGCTGCACTTTACACCGGTGATGCTTTCCATTTCGACTGGTCCACCACCACGTTGGACAAGATAAAGGCTTACGGTGCTGAAACGTTGGTTGGTGGCCGGGGTGCAGTTGTCCACGGTCGGGATCATGTAGATGCCGCTATCGAGCAAAGTCGCACTTTCCTCAAGACCCTGATTGATCAGGTAGGGACCGTTTATAAAAACGGGGGAACGTCAACCGAAGCCTTTGCCGCATCCCATAAAAGCCTGGCCACCCGGTATGGTAACTGGCCCATTTTTGAGCACTGCTTGCCATTTGATGTTCAGCGCCTCTGGGATGAGTTTGCTGGTATCGACTGGCCGAGAATCTGGACTGCCGAGCGGGACCAGGCAGTTTGGGATCAACTGCATGGCGGATATTGAAGTTGGTATCAATAGAGAAATGTACACGGTTAATAAACGACGGGTTGATGATCCCCGGCTTGCATACTCACCGACTGACCATAAAAATTTATATATGACTTGACTCTCCAGGGTGAAATCCGTTTAATACGCCTCGCACATCGTTTTCGTTGTTTGAACAGCGCCTGGGTAGCTCAGTTGGTAGAGCAGCGGATTGAAAATCCGCGTGTCGGTGGTTCGATTCCGCCCCTAGGCACCACACTTAAATGATAAAAAATACATGTGCCAGAATTTAGCCTGGGTAGCTCAGTTGGTAGAGCAGCGGATTGAAAATCCGCGTGTCGGTGGTTCGATTCCGCCCCTAGGCACCATATAAAAAGCCTTGAGCCCTTGCTCAAGGCTTTTTTGTTATTGGAGTTCAAAAAAGCAAGTACAGCCAAACCTGACGACAGGTTTTGCTGTGTCAGGCGCAATGGTTGCACTGTGCAGCTCAACAAATAAGCAACGATTGATAAGCATCCATCGTCTTCTATATGCGCGTTATGTCTAGTACATGGTTTCAATGAGTTTGACGTGTACGATCTCCGTTCACCCTGAGCGGAGTCGAAGGGTGCTTGGCACGTTCTATCAGAGTCCGGAGTTTCCGCCTGTAGGCCCTATGGGTCCTTCGACAGCCTCAGGGCGAACGGAGTGCGGAGGCACGACAACCCGTCAAACTCATTGAAACCATGTACTAGAGTTATCTGAACAATAAACATGATCAAAGATTTTCCCATCAGCTGTTAAGGCATGCCAGCCCCTGAGGTTGGCTAAGAATAGCCAGCCGGGAGTTAGTTATCTTCCGGCACATAGCCTTCAGCGGCATCAATATCTTCGCCGGAGAAATATTTATCCATTTGTTCCATAAGATACTGCCGGGCTTCAGGTGCCAACAGGTTAAGATGCTTTTCATTGATCAGGCGGGTCTGGTGGGCCTGCCATTCAGTCCAGGCTTCCTGGGAAACATGCTCAAAGATCCACTGACCCTTTGGACCGGGTAATGGCGGAACAATGAGGCCTTCCGCTTCTTTTTTCAGTTTGACGCATTGAATCATTCTGGCCATTGTTATCTCACTGCTTCAGTTACTGTGGATTGAGGGTATCTTAACGGGAAAGCTACCTGATAAACATTCATTCCCTTCAGGAAGAGCAGCTGACTTCCAGTTTTTTGCCCCATTCAGGCGGTTGACCTGCATAGTGCTCAAAATCAGGGTGCTCATCGTAGGGCGAAACCAGTACGTTCATCAGGTTTTCAATTTCCTGGTAGTCCCCTTTCTCTGCCTTTTCGATCGCCTGTTGTGCCAGATAGTTTCTGAGAATGTATTTCGGGTTCACCTGTTTCATTCGTTTCTGGCGGTTCTGGTCATCCAGAGGGTTTCTCTTGAGCCTTTTCTTATAGCTATCCAGCCAGGGGGCGAGTGATGGGTGGTTAACTAACGGCTCCAGCTGGTTAACGGCTTGTTCTGAAGGAAAGCTGCTGAGGGTTCGGAAGAATAATGTGTAATCACAGTGACTGTCATGCAATAGCTGAAGGAGATCGCGAACCAGTTCTGCGTCTTCCTCCTCTTCTGCCACCAGCCCCAGTTTATCGAGCATCAGGCGGGTATAGGTTTGGGTGTAGATTTGTGGGTATTGATCCAGCGCTTTCTGGATTAACTCAACATCATCAAACAGGGGAACCAGTGCCTGGCCCAGCCTGCCACAGTTCCAGTAGCCAATGTCGGGTTGTTGGCTGAAGGCATAGCGACCGGAGTGGTCAGAGTGGTTGCAGATGTAGTGCCAGTTAAAATCGTCCATAAAACCATAGGGGCCATAATCAAACGTATCCCCGATAATGCTCATATTGTCGGTATTCATAACGCCGTGGGCAAAACCTGCAGCCTGCCACCGGGCAATTAAGGTTGCGGTACGATGAACGACTTCTGCATAAAACAGCTGATAGCCTTTGTCACTGCCCGCCACTGCTTTCATTCCTTCAAGATCATGAAAGTGGTGTTCAATGGTGTAATCAGCCAGCTCTTTTAAGGCTTCATATCGTTTGTTGTAAAAAAAATATTCAAAGTGGCCAAAGCGGATATGGCTTCTGGCCAGTCTGAGTAATGTTGAACCCGCTTCCCTGGTTTCCCGGTAAACCGGCGTATCACTGGTCACCACGCACAAAGCGCGGGTCGTCGGAATGCCCAGATGGTGGAGCGCTTCTGAGGCGAGATATTCCCGGATGCAGGAGCGCAGGACGGCTCTGCCATCACCAAATCGGGAGTAAGGGGTTGGCCCGGCCCCTTTAAGATGCAGGTCCCACTTTTCTCCCCGGGTATTGACCAGCTCTCCCAATAACAACCCTCTGCCATCACCCAGCTGGGGATTATAGGCACCAAACTGATGGCCGGAATACACCATGGCCAGTGGTTCTGAACCGGGCCATGCACGGTTTCCGGAACCGATTAATGTCAGTTTTTCCCGGGTTTTTCGGGTGTCTTCAAGGTTCAGCTGCTGGCCGGCTGATGGGCTGTAGGTCACTAGTCTCGGGTTCTCCAGGGGAGTTGGGCCCAGCCTTGTATAAAAGCATTCAGGCAGGCGTGAGAAGGTGTTGTTGAAGTGTCCGCCATCAAGGTTATTCATCCCTGTGGTGCTCCCGGGTGATTCACAGAGAATCAGTTTACTCTGTATCTGTGCGCTACACATTCATTCATATAAATGGCCAGTTTTTGAACTTATAGCCAGATTTTCTGTCTGAGAATACAAGTTGTTCAGAATAATAAAAGGAGAGAGGTATATGAGTTCAGTTGAATTGGGCGCTTTGAACGCCATGTCTTACTGTTGGAACAAGCATGATGACAGTTTCATCCTTGCTCGTGCGGTGAAAGCCATCGCGGTGGTGGTGAAAGCGATATTTACCAAATATACCGTCTCATTAATTGAAGCCGAGGCTGTGATGAAGCGTCATCCTGACGCCTGGTTTGCAAAGCCCGTCACACGGGCATTGGCTGAATACAAGATAACCCATGCAACGGATACTTCACAACAACCATCAACAGCTGGCAGTCCTCCTCCGTCATCAGCAACAGCAGGCAGTTCTCCCTCATTGCCCCAACCACCGGCGAATTCGCTATTCTCATTCTCTTTAAAAGAAACGGATACAGACCGGGTTCGATTTATAGACGGATTCCGGACAACAGCAGATGTAAGGGACGCTTATAAAGAGATGAGGATGGCCGCTGGTGATTCGTGGGTTGCAAACGCCAGGTTAACCTGCAAACAGGTGGCTAAAGATGCTGTAGATGACATCGCATTTAATAATAAAGATCATTACGCTATATCGAAATTCCTGGTAACTATCACTCACCCAGACCATAGAGGGGAATCGATTGAAGAAGTGCTTCATGTGATGGATAAAAGGACTGGGCAGCACAAGCTGGTGCGTATTGGTTCGTTCTGTGAAGTTGCAGACGGATCAACAGCCGGAGGGTGCGGTTTCCCCGGATATTCAAAGTTAAGCTCAACCAGGGCAGGCCTTTATTTAAAAAATCTCCAGGCTAAAGATCAAGATGGCAAAGATTACTATCCCTATGCCCAGACCAGGTTTGGTATTGGCGAATATGACAGTAATAATGTTGGCAGTATGTGGAGTTGCGGTTTTGACGTACTGAGAATGCAGCTTTTCCAGGCAACAGGTTATAAATTTTCTTTTCAGGTCCTGGTTGCTTATTTAGAAGAAATAATCAGCGCCAGAGGTGATGCTCAAGAGTTGAGACGTAGTTTGTCTAATGGCCATTACCCTATGACAATATGTGTAATGCACCTGCTTTTAACCGGCATCGCCTCATCATCAGGCTACTCGAATTTACTGGTGGAAGAGGGGTCTGAAGGTGAGGGTCGAATCTCGCCAGACGAAAGAGAAGGTCTTGGTATCAAAACATGCACGCGTCAGGATATATTGGAAACCACAAACTGGGATTACTCATCAACAGCCATGATTTGCCAGCCTTTATACTCTTTTGGTATCTATCGAAACAAAAAAAGAGACGGTACGTTCGAATACACGGTCTACGATCCTCACAATTTCGAAGGTAGTCCAGACTTTTACGATTCAGGCAAGGGGCCGGGGCTAGAGAGTTTTGCATCCGCCGAAGCAGCGATTCATCATGTAACGAGCCGTAAAGGAGGTGCCAATGGCAAGATTGATGCTTTCTTTAGAGGCTCTGATGCTGGACTATGCTTCATGCGGGACAGAATGTTGAAAACGAAAGGTCGGCTGGAGTCTGAAGGAAAAGGCTTTTAGAAGCTATAGCGAACCCTGGCAATACACCCATCAACTTTGAAGTTATCTGCCCAATGGTGGGAGTAACGGAAGGTAATGGTGGTATTGCTTTGAATTTCCACACTCATGCTGGCATCAAATTGATAGCGGTTGTTATCTCTGTCGGCACCATTGATACGGAAGTGTTCACCCCCTGCGGCAAAGTGAGCAGTAATAGCAATCGGATCTTTTTTGAAATCGTGAAAGCCCATCAGCCCAAGCTCTGGTTTGATGACCATTGCCCGGGTATTCATTTCTCCCATCAACTTCAGGCCAGCACCCAGTTCCATGATGTCATATTTGCCATTTTTGACCTGATCGTATGATAAGTGTGTCTGGGCAGGATCTCTGGCGGACTCGGTATAATCGTCAGTTTGGATGGTGAAATAATTAAAGGCTACCTGAGGCTGCCAGCTCCACTCATCTCCCAGGGAGTAAGTGTGGCCCGCAATCATGCCGACCCCCCAGCTCCGGGAATCATATTTTGCATCGTTCAGGTGACCATCAACGTAGCGGCGTCCTTTATTCTTGCCAGAGGAATAACTCATCCGGCCATCAAAGAAAAAATCATTTTCCAGGTACGAGGAGTAAAGGCTGACAATATGAGTATCCGTGTCAATTTTGTTTCTTGAGCCATCTTTCCCTGCTACGTTTCCTTTTGCATAGGTGTAGGCAATGCCTGCTTCTATATTCTGATCCCTTTCCAGAGGGCTATCTGCCCCCATGGAGAAGCCAGTGATTCTGGCATGATAACCCGGTACATGGTCGTTGATATCCTGTGTTGCCTTGCTGTAGTCGTATTGAATCCAGGCCGCGCCAGAAGAGAAGATATCTCCGGTGTTGATGCCGGTTCGTTTGCCAGACATTCTGTCGTTAAGGGTTTTGCCCGCCGTTTTCAGTGCAAGGTTGGCATTGTGCACCGCATGAGGCGACATGGCAGGGGCAAGCTCTGCGGCTTTTTTCATGTCTTTGCCGGGCTTTACATTTTTTACAACATGCCGGGTTAATTTGGCACTTTCACTGTCGTGTTCTTCTTTTTCGGAAGGTTTTGTGGCTGCCAGCATCATGGATCGAAACCGCCCCGGAACCTGAGATACCCGATGGTCAGCCTGATCCGTGCTGATCAGCAGCATTCTTTTTGCGTTATCCGGATCAATGATCGCGTCATAGTGGATATAGAGCTCATTGTCAGCATCCACATTAACCGGCTGGTTAATGTTGGAATCCTCTGCTTCCATCAACAGATATTGTTTGCCAATGGCCGGATCTTGAATGATAACGCTGTCAAACACAAAATCAGCAGCAGGACCCACGTGGATATTTTTGGCTGCCACCACCGGGGCTTGCGGTATCGTACCATCGGTTAACGGCTCAAACCCTGCCGCGTCCGGACTTTGTTCTGTCAGCACCAGGCGACCATCCTGTTGATAGTTACCGTCGATATTAAGTTCAGATGGAATGGTAACGACGGCTCCCTGACGAATATGCAATGCAGGTGATGATTCAGGCACCTCTGCACGACGACTGTCTGACGAGCCGGAAACGATAGCCATTCTATCTGCCAAAAAATGGAGATGGCCATTCACATCAATGAGCCCATTGGACCGAAGCAGGTTACCTTTATAGTGGTTGATACCGTTAAAGGTAATGAAATCAATATCGGATATCTGTTCTTCTACTGTCGTATTATTGGCAATGAATCGATCATCCTTACCGTTGGCTCCTTTAAGTGAACCAATCTTGCCACCGGTTTGCTCTATGCTGAATGATGGGCTGCTCTGTAATGGTGACAGGTTGACCTCATCCAGCGTTCCTCTGGAATTTACGTATACCCTGCCACAGTCTTCTGTAAAGTGGGTTGCCAGTATTCCTTTGCCCTCTGGCATCTGATCAGAAACAAGAATATTGGCTGCACTGGCTGCTTCGTGGATGTTGATATTTTCAGGATTTGTTAACTGAATGCTGTGCCAGTCAGCGCCAAAGATATCGATATTGGCAAATCCTGAGGCTGTTTTCAGTGGGCCATTCACCAGGGCCAGAGTGTCGTTTTTGTCCTGTCGGCCGATGACCCGATCGGTATTGCCGCCATGTTGCATAAAGTACAGGGGAGGGCGCTGGGTATCCGCCGAGAAATCCAGTACTTTCAGCTCTCCCCGGTGATCAGGTAATTCATTGATGCCAGCCTCACCGAGATTGGTGACGACAAATGCCTTATTCCAGTCATAGGGGGCATCACCGGAAAAAGAAAGATGCATCGACTGTTTTTGAGCGAAATCCTGCTCACTGGTCTGCGTTCCATCAGCAACAATAAGATCTGCTGCCCCATCAGGGGCAATAGTGAGTGTTTCGGGATTATTCACCAGCCCCTGGCTGTTCCAGCCTGAGCTATGAATCCAGATATTTTTCACAGAATCAACAGCACCAATATTGGCTCCGTCATTGAGATTGAGCCGCTGTATCTGCGGAGTCGGCTGGTTGCTTTTTATCGTCAAAGGACGCTCTGGTGATGTCTGTATATTCAGCCTGGCAGGGGTATCCGGCACATCGGCTGCGGGCTTGGAGCTGTCAGCAACATTGACTTCAGCAACAGGTGCATCAGCGACCAGTTCAATAGCACTGATCCGGCCTTCAGATACAAAATCCGGGGTTGTGATAAACAGTCGCTCTACCGCCGGAATCTCACCTTTAAGCTTTGCTCCTTGAGTTAGCTGCAGGCTATCAATTTTTTTGCTGAAGACACTGACGGGTCTTGGAGTACTGAGTACCAGGTTGTTCCCAAAGGGGCTTTGTTGCGGGTTACCACCAACCAGTACATTGCCAAGCCCGGTTTCCGGAGAATAAACACCGTCGGCATTAGTAATTTTTCCCAGCTCCAGCGTCTTGTGGTCACCGGGCATGATGCTTACCACGCCACCCTGCAACGATAGATCACCAAGACTGGCCTGGTCATATACTTCCAGCAGGCCAAGTGCTCCACCCTCTGTTACCGTAACAGGCAACCGCTGTCCGGCAGCTGTTTTTATCTGAAGGGTCAGATCATTCTCTGTACGGTGAGGGATCTCCTGTGGTCCATAAACCCGCAGTAATGTCAGAATGCCATGCTTATCAACCAGCACTTCTCCGGTGTTATTGAGCGTTCCATGGGAACCCCAGTCATTACTGGCAACGGTAACGGAGTGGAGGCTGTCCGTATCGCCCTGAATGTGGCCTCCGTGAATAACCAGCTGATCGTCCTTTTCCGGGTTACCTGTCAGAGTACCTATTTCACCATTAAGAATCTCAAAACGCATGTTGGGACGTGCTTTAATGTTGAAATTTAGACCCGGTGTCATGAGGTCAGTTTTTAATGTTGTACTTTCATACTTCCCGACTGAAAACGGCATAAACGTCGGATTAGGTATATCCTGGGCCTTGTCTGCTCTTTCTTTCTCCAGGTGATCAGCACTGACCGCATAAATATGCCCAATAGGCAGGGTGCTGGTGAGTGTCAATGACTCAAGATCAGCGGGAAGCTCCACCGGTGCTGCCACGCCATGAAGATTCAGGGTAGCAAAACCATGTTGTAGCGCTGAGCTTGAAACGGCTTGTACGGTTTCTGCAGAACCGCCCTTAACGGTTAGTTGGTCGTTTCTGGTGTTGTTGCCCCGCAGGTTTACCAGCGTGTCACTGTCGTGGACATAGTGAAGGTCTGGACGTTGATGGCCGTTGGACGCATCAATCTCATTAACAGTGCCGTAATTGGTGATCCTGATGGCATCACCGGATGCGCTGTCACTGAAAAGCAGCCCCAGGCTGCTATCGGTATGTGCCGGAGAGGCTCCCAGTGTAACCCCTTGTACCAGCGCAGAGGTTGAAACTTCAATATGTCTGGCATTACGAACAGGTCCGTAAGCGTGAAAAGGCTGGTCAGCGGAGGCCTTTACGATCAGTTTCTCCGGAGCAATCAGTTGGCCAAAACGCGCCCCGTTGGCGATGGTGACTTCTGCTTTACCCGCTGATCCATCGAATTCCGGGATCGGTTGACCCGAGCTGATGTCAGACTCTGAAGGCGTTGCAACCACCAGTGTATTGGCTTTTTCTGTCAGTCGGTTGTCTTGTAATGACTGTGCTGGGTTCCCGAGGACAATTGACGTCTGTTCAAAAGTGGGTGTCTCTTTATCACCAGCGAATTCAGTGACCAGATGTTTTACGCCACGGACCGGCGTTTTTACCTGCCAGTCACCATCGGTTTGTGCTCTGATTCGATTTACATCCTCAATGATATTGATGATTCCGCTTGCCAGAGATAGCTCATCACGGCCTTGCAGATGGCCTGTCATCTGGCTGATATTACCTCCCACCAGGGATATTCTGGCGGCAGGACGGTTATTGGTGTCCGATAAATCAATATGGGCTATTCCAGATTCGCTGACCTCGATATCAACGCCATTTTCTGATGGAAACGAATCCGTAAAACTGAGCTGCAGGGTTTGCGCCTGATCCTCACTGACAGGACTTAAGGTGACATTCACAGTGCCGGCAGCAATCAGTGATTTTGGGTTTATAATTGGCCGGGATGCAGTCCACCGGTCACCGGTTATATAAATGAATTCAAAGTCCCTGACTTCACCATTGACTGAAATCTTCTGGTTAATGTCTTCAGTCATGTTGTCTGCCGGGTTGATACGCAGAATATCCATCGGGCTGTTGCCGAGCAGATTTCCCTGTAGTGTGCCGCCACGAAGTTCAATCAGGTTCAGGTCATTACCGGAGCCTTCAAGCAGCACGGCAGCACGCTGTCCCCTGATATAGCTACCGGGCGTGAAGATGGCGATATTAAAGGGCCCTGTTCCCCGGATAGCGGCATCATCACTGATCACTGTTCCCGAATTCTTAAGCCCGCCTTTGTGCAGGTGAATGCCGCTGGCACCATCCGTAGCAGTTATGGTGCCGGTGTTGGCAATAAGTCCGAAACCGACATTTGGATTATCCGGGTCAATGGATTGTGCCCTGGCCCCGGTTGAGTGCGAACCCGATATCTGGATACTGCCGTGATTTTTGATCAGGCCATTGTTATAAGACAGCAGTCCGGTTCCCTGACCCTTAATAGAGCCATGGGGATAATTTATGGCACCTGCTTTGTAGTCATTACTGTGTTCATCCCACTCTTTGCCGATACCGGACCAGACAATGTTCTGTCCATTACTGACCATTCCTGTGCTTTCGGGGTGGTTTAGCAAAATGGTGCCGTGATTGGTGGCTGTCGTTTGATGGCTTGTATCTTCAGGGCTGGCTGTGGCCCTCATACCTGTTCCTGGTACATTGATTTCAATATTGCCGTGGTTCAGGATTTTTTCACCCTCAGCCTCCATTCCTGTCATCCCCATGGTGGCGATGTAGATAGTGCCGGGGTTTATATTGTTCGCATCGGAACCCGGTGGGGAGTTTTCCTGAGTTTCTTGCTGGTCATTGGATAAATTACCGGCATTTTCAGTTTCAACTCCAGCGTGATCACTTTGGCTTGATGTTGAGACTATTGCAGAAATGGCAATTACCAATATTTTTTTATGGAATGTCTCACATTTGCAACCAATCATTCTTCAGGTTCCTCAACCAATGGGTTAAACCATAGAGCTGAAACTTCTATACATAATGTATAAAAATAACCTCAGGGTAATTTCTTACAGTGCATTCTCTACTTTTTGTAAAAGTTTCTTTACCGGTGCTGCCAACCCCAATTCAGGCGATTGATCCAGGGCAAACCAATAATAATTGTCATGGTCTTTTATTACCGTATTGGTTTGCCCCGGATATTCAACAAGACTCAGTGCCGGGGTAATGTCCAGATGGTAGTGGCTGAAGGTATGACGAAAAGACGGCCATGTGTCGAAGTCTGTCAGTAACAGGCCTGTCTTCTCAAGTGCCTGCTCGATAATCTGATCAGGAGCTGAAATCTCGGGAAAGCTCCAGAGTCCTCCCCAAATGCCAGACGGTGGTCGTTTTTCAAGCAGAACTTCACCGTACTGATTCACTACCATCAGCATAATAACCGACTTTTCCGGTTTCTCCCGTTTTGGCTTTGATTCCGGAAACAGCCTCTGCTGGCCTGTTTTGTGCGCTATACAATCGGCTTCCAGTGGACAAACCTGGCAGGCGGGTTTACTTCTTGTGCAAACCGTTGCCCCCAGGTCCATCATCACCTGAGTGTAATCACCTGTGCGACACTCAGGTGTCAGCTGTTCAGCAATCTCCCATAGCGCATTGGCGACACGTGTCTGCCCGGGCCAGCCGGAGATGGCAAAGTAGCGGGTAAGCACTCTTTTTACATTGCCATCCATGATGGGAGCCCGGATCCCCATGCTAATGGAGGCAATGGCACCAGCAGTGGATCGGCCAATGCCCGGAAGTTCCATAAGCTGTTCAACTGAGTGGGGAAATGCCCCTGCGAAGTCACTCACCACTTTTTTTGCGGCTTTATGCAGGTTTCTTGCGCGACTGTAGTAACCGAGCCCACTCCAGAAATGGAGTACTTCATCTTCACTGGCTGCTGCAAGGTCAGTCACTTCTGGAAATCGCGCCATAAACTTCTGGTAGTAGGGGATGACGGTGGTTACCTGCGTCTGCTGCAGCATGATCTCGCTGATCCAGACACGATAAGGCGTTTTATTTTGCTGCCACGGCAGATGCTTACGGCCATGTACATCGAACCAGTCCAGAAGTCTCTGGCTGAAAGTATGGTCTTTATATGGGGCTTTTTGAGTCATTAAATTACAAAAACAGGTTTGCGATCAGCCTGTTGGCCGATCGCAGTATAGTCGTTATGGGCAGAAATTTTATTTGAAGAAGCCCTGGAGCAGATCTTTAACAGGTCCCTGCACCTTGTCTTCTATCTTCTGCTTAAGGCGGTTTTCAGCGATTTCGGCAATGGTTTCAGTCAGTCGTCTGAAATCTGCGCCACATTTCAGGGCACCAAGATCACCGTGGCAACGGACAGGCCAGGTGACATTGACGTAATCCTTGTTGATCTGACAGGCAGGATCACTGTCTGGTGCTTCTTCGCCACGAATGTTGAGACCCATACGATAATCCAGCTGTCGATCCACAAGATTTACCTGGCCATCACCTTTCAGGTTCATATAAGCGAGCGCTGCAATCAGGTTGTCGTTTTTAGCAACACCGTTTTTGATGACGAAACTGCCGCTCAGGTCGGTAAACTCGGTAGATGTGCCCCAATCCGTCGCTCTCAGCTCTTTCTTACGCACTTTGGCAACGCCTTCACAGACCAGTTTGTCAAAGTTGGCATCAGTGAATGCGCCTTTATCAATCTTGAATTCAATGTTGCCATTCAGGTTTTTGGTGAGAACACTGGCGTATTGACCCTGTGTATGGACCTTCATACCCGCATTCACATCGCCTTTCAGTGAGGCAAGATCAGGAATAGCGGTTGATAACGCTTCAAGGCTGATATTTTTCAGCTCTGCCGATGCTGCCATTTTTGGCTTGCCTGACCGACGCACATCCAGGTTAGACGTCATATCAATAGTGCCCTGATAAAAGCGGGAACCAATGGTTACTTCCTGCTTACCCCGGGCTGCTTTTATCGAAACAGACGGCTGTTCAAAAATGAATTTGGCCACGGTGAGAGAGGCCAGCTTCATTGACCCGTCAAGGTTAAGGCCGCGCAGCATGGCTTCCGGAATCAGAGGATGCTCTTTACCGGATGCGGGTGGCTCTGAGCCCGATTGAGCGGGTTGCTCTTCATCAGGCACTTCTGCGTTATCCGTGACTGGGGGGAGATAGTTATCCAGATTAAGGTCGTTGCCGGTAAAGCTGAACTGCATATCGCCCCGGTCAATGCTGTTCATCCTGAAATTGCCATCCAGAGTAAAACTGTCCAGCTGGAGTTGCAGCTTATCTGCGCTCAGGCTTTCACCATTGGTGCTGAAATGACTGTCAAAGGATAGCCGGTTCAAGGCTTTTGGGTCTGACATGGGAGGGAGTTGCACCTTGATCTGGTTCAGCAGATTGGCAAGGTTAAACTCGGCAACATCCAGGTTGCCCTTAACCAGCATGGGTGTTTGCTGATATTGAACATTACCCACAATACTCAGGCTTTCACCTTTTTCTACATCCGGTGTGGCACTGACTTTCAGGTTCTGGATGTCATAATGACCCGCTTCCAGATTAAACGTCATCTTGCCACTGATCAGTGAATTTACCACCAGGTCAGGAATGGTGATGTGGGCTGTTAATTGAAAGTCAAAAGGCTGCTGATTGCGGATGGCACCAGTGGTTAAACTGGCCTGGTCAATCATGTATTTCTGCCCGGAAACCTGGTCTTCGTAGCTGATCAGCAGTCCACTGACGTTGACACTGGCAATATCCAGTTTGACAGGCGAGGCAGGTTCTGACTCAGGCGTCGGGGATGGCTCCTGTCCCCTGGGCGTGGGTTGTTCAGTGGGCGTTGGCGCACTGACCTGCCAGTTGCCCTGGCCTCTGGTATTTTTGACCAGCGTTAATTCCAGCCTTGTCAGCTCAAGGGTCTGCATTTCAATGCGTTTACTGATTAAGGGTATCAACTTCACACTGACTCCGGCGGAGCCCAGCTGCGCCAAGTGTGAATTATTGGCCCCTGCGACGGATACATCCTCAAGAGAAAGGCCAACCCAGGGGAAGATTGACCAGCCAATGGGCCCGTTAATGCTGACTTTCAGTCCCGACTGTTCATAAACAAGCCGGGTGATTTCATCGCGATACTGGTTGGGGTCGATAACGCGTGGCAGCAGTGCCGCACCGATAACACCCAGCAAAACCACCGCCGCCAGCAGCACGGCAATGAACTTGAGAATGCGGTTCATGGGAATCCTCAGGATCTATGGAAGAGTGATAATAAAAGACACCTATCTTACCCTGATACTTAACGTCATCAAGGGTAAAACAGGCTTGTTGCGGAAATGGGAACTGCGTCAGAGGCTGGCGATTTGCAGCTTTTTCAGTGATTCCACCGGACGGGTCCATGGATGAAGTATCAGGGCAATGTTTTTCATTGCCGGGGACTTCAGCGCCCTGATGGCTTCCTGACTGTTTCTGTATTTTCCCTGAACCAGAACATACCAGTCCTTCTGGTTGCGCTGAACATGAACAGTGACTGCTGAAGCCAGCTCCGGGAAACGCTGTTTCAACTTGTCAATTGTCTGCCGGTTACTGGCTGCGAACCACTGAATGGTATAGCTGTCATCAGGGCTGTTCAGCAGTTCATTCACAGGATTGTGAGGGTCCGGCTGTTCATAGTGTTGGTAGTTGTTGTCCGGCTGATAACCCGGGTGGAGAGGTTGTTCTCTGTTGGGCATCGTATGAACAACCGCTGGTCTGTGCATTGTCGGTGTACCAGCGTCGTTTGAACTCACTAACCTTGCCTTCACTGGCTGTCGGTTAAGGTCTTCACGATGGACAATATAGGTCTTGTCGCCGGGGTCTTCCTGACTAATCCATTGGCGTCTATCAATAGACGGCTCTGTCACGGGTCTGGCCCACGCATGGGTAGCCTGCGGGGTTGAACCGACCAGGGACTGCAAATAGGCGACCTGTCTGACTTTTGGCGAGAAACGTGCCGACACTCTTGACAGTGAAGGCGTGAGCAGAGCATCCAGAGCCTGGGAACGATTCACAAACAGCATACTGACCAGGGCATAGCGATTCCTGCTGTGTCTCTGGTAGTGGATGATCTGGGTATTTTTCAATTCGCTGTAACGAAGCCTTGCCCGTTCAAGTGATGCTTTTCTACTGGCATTCATCCATTCAATCGTATAACTCTTTGGATTGGCGGTCAGAACATTCATTGCCGGACGAGAGGGTTCCGACTCTTCATAACTCCGGGGTTGTCTGTATTCAGGGGCTGGTGCAACAGGCGCGTTTGGCGTGTTGTAGTCGACACGGCTCCCCTGAGTATGTTGCTGAGGAATTCTACTGCGATAGGCCGGTGAGATACTGACATACATTTCCTGCGGGTTAGCCTGCTCTGGCAGAATCCGGTAGTTTTGATCACTGGATAAGCCGGAGTAGGATTGGCCCTCGAACTCACTGCCATAAGACACAGTATTTATTTCAGGCGGCTGGCCAGTATCATAACCTGTCTCAGCCAATGGGTAGCTATTATCACGACGGATGACCGATGTTTCCGGTTGCTGAGTATAAGAGGGCTGCCGTTGATATTGTGAAGGTTGACGGCTTTGCTCTGTACTATAGGAAATATCGTAGTTAATAGGCGCATTGTTGCTGTCGCGCATGGACAGCTCTGGGGGATATTCTGGCTGATAGCGGTCGGCCAGCTGTTCCACCGGGTAATTCGGCCTGATAATATCCAGTTTATGAATACTGGCCAGCGATCTTGTCCAGGGGTAAAGTTCTCTGGCCATATGGGATCTGGGCGGTGAATCCAGTTCCGCCATGGCGGCAATATGGCTTGGATATGGGCCATCCAGAAGCACATACCAGACTGTGCCTGATCTTTTGTATTCAGCAATGGTCGCGTTTTTTAATACCGGGTAGCGCTGCTTTAGCGCCTCCAGCTGTTCACGCTCTTTTGCTGCCATCCATTGAAGCACGTAATGATCTCTCGGAGCATCCAGAATACTGACAAGTGATTCTGAGTTTCGAGCTTCAATAGATAATGAATTATAGGATTCAGCATAAAGCTGTTGTTCATCAGACTGTTTTTGCCTGGAGTATCCGGCATACTGTTGAGCAGGTTCGGTTTTATAAAACTGTCTGCTTATGCCGTTGCATAGCCAATCATTATTAATGCCTGACTGGCAGTTCCAGGAAATATTCGAAGCCAGAGGTTTTGGCGGCAATACTAGACTCTCTGCAACAGGTGCAGCAATTGACGTCAGAGCGGCCACGACACAAAGCCTGAGTTGTTTTTCCTTAAACAACAATCGACCGGACATGGTATCAGATCCTTCTTGGTTCAAATCAACAATACCTGACTAGTAAACAAAATCAACCCTTATAAAAATTAATTTTTTATTAAATATTTTTTTGTGAATATTTCGATTCTTATAAAGAGAGCTATTATGTTAACGGCGGAGTTGTTTTTTTCGGGAAAACAAAGGGTATTCACTTTTTGGTTTTTTTTGAGTCTGGAAAAAACGAGCTTATCCATTAATTGATTATTAGATTATCTAAAAAACCAGCCTTTAATAGTGTAAACAAAGGTTGGCGGTCTCCTCAGATTGAGTGAAAGGTTGTTGAGGAAAAAAAATGTCAAAAGTGAATTACCCTGCTTTCAAATTACCAGGCAATGTAATTTGGCTGATGGGGTTACTGAATATTTTATGCATAGCGCCTGTCATCAGCATGGCCAATGAATGCTTCCCTGCGTTTGATAAGGCAAAGTCTCAGTACATTGTCGGTTATGGTAGCCTGCTTTATGAGCAGGCCAGGAAATCAACCAATATCGGGTTTAAGCCTGAGGTTCCGGTCTGGGTTGATGGATTCAGAAGAGGGTGGCAGACCAGAACCCGTCAGGATAACACTATCAAGGTGACTGAGCTGGGGGTTATACCGCTGGTTGGCGGACGATTTAATGGTGTGTTGATTTCCATGCCAACCAATAAGATCAAGTCCATAGATCGTCAGCAGCAACTGACCTGCCGTGTGCTGGTCAACCCCGAGCGATTAACCTCCATGAGTAACGGGAACATCCCGGAGAATAGCCAGTTCTGGCTCTATCAGACGCAGAATAAATACAGCAGCAAACCCGCAGGCAGCTATCCGATCCTGATGTCCGATGTGGATGAATTTCTCACGGGATGTCTTGAGCAGGCGGATCGGTTTGGTCTTGAATCCTTCGCCCGGGAGTGTGTGACTACGACCTGGAACTGGTCATCACACTGGGTGAATGACCGGTTACACCCATTGAAAGCAAAACCGGCTCAAATCCAGAGGCTGCAGGTGGATAAGCTTCTGGAAAGCCTGGAAGGTAATCTTTATGAACAGGTCCGGTCCCAATAAAGAATATCCTCTTACAGCCTCCTAGCGAGCAGTTAACAGTCTCTATATAATGCTCACCATAATATCCCGGCAAACAGAATAGATGACAATCCAACCGGAGAAGTTCATGGCTGAGCGCAAGGCGAGTGTTGAAAGAAACACCCTGGAAACCCAGATTCGTGTGGCCATCAATCTGGATGGTACTGGCAAGGCATCGTTTGATACAGGGGTGCCTTTTCTTGACCACATGATGGATCAGATTGCCCGCCATGGCCTTATTGACCTTGATATCAAGGCTGTTGGTGATAATGATATCGACGATCACCATACCGTTGAGGATATCGGCATTACCTTGGGTCAGGCCTTTGCCAGGGCCATTGGTGATAAAAAAGGGCTGTATCGTTACGGGCATGCTTATGTGCCCCTGGATGAGGCGCTTTCCAGAGTCGTTATCGATTTCTCCGGGCGACCCGGTCTGGAATTTAATGTTGAATTTACCCGTGCAATGATCGGCCGCTTTGACGTTGACCTGTTCTATGAATTCTTCCAGGGCTTCGTGAATCACGCCGGTGTCACCCTGCATATTGATAACCTGCGGGGACGCAACGCCCATCATCAGATAGAAACCGTCTTTAAAGCCTTTGGCCGCGCCTTACGGATGGCGGTTGCCCTGGATCCGCGCATGGCGGGCCAGATGCCTTCTACAAAAGGGTCGTTGTAACCATGAAGACGGTCGCTGTCATTGATTATGGGATGGGCAACCTTCACTCCGTCAGTAAAGCACTGGAACATGTTGCCGAGGCGAATACCCGAATCATTGTTACCTCCGATCCCGGGCAGATACTGGCTGCCGATAAGGCAGTGCTTCCCGGCGTAGGGGCAATCCGTGACTGTATGGCGGAGATACGGCGTCATGGTGTTGATGAAGTGGTTCGAGAGGTGGCAGCCAACCGCCCCTTGCTGGGTATTTGTGTGGGTATGCAGGTACTGCTCGATCATAGCGAAGAGAATGGCGGGGTTGAGTGCCTTGGCCTGTTTTCCGGTGAGGTAAAGTTCTTTGGGAAAGACCTTCGGGATAGCGAAGGCGCTCGATTGAAAGTTCCCCACATGGGCTGGAGCCCGGTCCGTCAGGCTGAACCCTCCCATCCTCTCTGGCAGGGAATCGTAGACAATGCCCGGTTCTATTTCGTGCACAGCTACTATGCCCGTGTTGCCAATGCCGCGATGGTGGTGGGTAGAAGTGACTACGGTCTTGGTTTCGATGTCGCCCTTGGTCATGACAATATTGTCGCTGTGCAGTTCCACCCTGAAAAAAGTGCCGCCAATGGACTGCAGCTGCTCGAAAACTTTTTAACATGGAAGCCATAACGATGTTAATCATTCCTGCAATCGATTTGAAAGATGGTGCCTGTGTCCGGCTGCGTCAGGGGGAAATGGCGGATGCCACGGTCTTTGGTGATGACCCGGTTGCCATGGCCAGCCGGTGGGTGGATGCCGGTTGCCGCAGGCTTCACCTGGTTGACCTGAACGGGGCGTTTGCCGGCAAGCCCCTGAACGCCGATGCGGTTCGTGGTATCACCGCAAAGTACCCTGATTTGCCCGTACAGATTGGTGGGGGTATTCGTGATCTGGCGACAATAGAAGCCTATCTGGAGTCTGGTGTTTCCTGGGTGATTATCGGTACCAAAGCAGTAACCGACCCTGACTTTGTCAGGCAAGCCTGCCAGACGTTTCCCGGCCATGTAATCGTGGGTATCGATGCCCGTGATGGCCGTGTCGCAACGGATGGTTGGGCAAAAGTCACCGACACCCAGGCTGTAGACCTTGCACGTCAGTTTGAGCAGGACGGTGTCTCTGCCATCGTCTATACCGATATAGCCCGGGATGGCATGATGCAGGGGGTCAATGTTGCCGCAACCCGGCAATTGGCCAACAGCATGGCGATTCCTGTGATTGCTTCCGGTGGTATCACTGATATGAACGATATACGTGCCCTGAAAGCCGTTGCCGGGGAAGGGGTTGCCGGTGCGATTACCGGTCGTGCCATTTACGAAGGGACACTCAATCTGAACGAAGCGCAACGTTACTGCGATGAATGATTATGGTATCCCGCCAATGAACAGGCCCGATATTAACCGGGACGATAAAAATATGGCCGTACTGGCGCATCTTCTGCCTCTGTTCGGCTTTATGGTTCCGGGGTTGAATATTGCCATACCGCTGGTGATCTGGCTGATGAAACGGGACAAGTCGCTCTATATTGAGCACCATGCCAGAGAGTCCCTGAACTTTCAGATCACCATCACACTGCTGGCGACTCTCTGGGTTATCCTCAAGTTCATGCTGGTTGGGTTTCTATTATTACCACTGGTGCCAGTGATCATCATAGTGGTTCTGGTGTTTATGGTCAGGGCAGCGATGAAGGCGGGCAGTGGAGAGTTTTACCGCTACCCGGTGTCGCTGCGTCTGGCCAATTAACAAGCGTTTGGAAAGGTTGAAGTCATGGGACTGGCTAAAAGAATAATTCCCTGTCTCGATGTCGAAAATGGGCGGGTGGTTAAAGGCGTTCAGTTTGTCGATATTCGGGATGCTGGTGACCCGGTGGAAGTTGCCCGGCGTTATAACGAAGCGGGCGCTGATGAGATAACCTTTCTTGATATTACCGCCAGCCATGAGGGGCGGGAGACAACGGTGCATACCGTTGAACGTATGGCCAGTGAAGTATTTATCCCGCTGACCGTTGGCGGTGGTATTCGCAAAGTGGAAGATATCCGCACCATGCTTAATGCGGGTGCGGATAAAGTCAGCATCAACACCGCGGCGGTTTTCAATCCTGAATTTGTGCAGGAAGCGGCTGACCGTTTTGGCTCGCAATGTATTGTCGTGGCTATTGATGCCAAGAAAGTGAGCCAGCCCGGTGAGCCAGACCGCTGGGAGATCTTTACCCATGGCGGGCGCAAGCCTACCGGCCTTGATGCTGTGCAGTGGGCACTGAAAATGGAGAGCCTCGGAGCAGGTGAAATACTGCTGACCAGTATGGATCAGGACGGTGTCAAAAATGGTTACGACCTGGGCGTCACCAGGGCTATCTCGGAGTCAGTGGGTATTCCGGTCATTGCCTCCGGCGGTGCGGGTAACCTGGATCATCTGGTGGCAGGCATAAAAGAAGGTAAAGCGGATGCGGTACTGGCCGCCAGTATTTTCCATTTCGGGCAATACTCTATTCCTGAAGCCAAGGAGTATATGGCTGCCCGGGGGATTGAGATGAGAATTTGACCAGGATTGCTTATCAGGGTGCCTCGCGGAGGGCTTCCATTTACCATTTACAGAGAGCTTCCATTTACACCTGGCCACGATTTTCAGAACCCAGTGGCTGAGAGGTAATTACTGCGACTGTTGTCGGCTTGTAAACCGGGCTGTCAACATAATAGCGATGGAACGGTTCACTTTTACAACAAGAAGGAAGCACGGACGGCATGGCTGATACCAGCCTGCCATAACAGAGGTATGTTCCAGAGCTTGATTTAGACTCCAGTAGATCTTGCGAAGAAGGGGCGGGCTGAACAGCTCCTGAACCAGTAACAGAGTTCATATATTCATTCTTAACGTAACTATTCCAAAACACCATAAACCTAGCAGACGGGAGTAGATCCTGCCGCAAAATATTTGAAATTTCTGTTAAACATTTGGTGGATAACCCGCAGGATGCTTAAGTCGTTTTAAAACAGCCTCTTAATTCCAGAATGGACTCCATCTCAAAAATCTGGCCTCTCAATTCATTGGCCAGCTCGTTTTTGATGCCTTTGATATTGATGACTTCACTGTCCAGGGCGGCAAAATCCGGAAGGTCTGAGGGAAGCCAGCTGGCTTCTGACCGGCGCATATAAATACCATCCATATCTGGCAGGTTAGCCAGAGTCAGTGCCTGGCTGGCGGCACTGTCACCCAGGGCCGGGTGTTGCTCTTCCGGGAACTCTGCCTGTTGATCACTGACGCTCAGGCCAATACCAATATGTGTTTTGGCAATATTGATTGCTCCGGCTTTTTCAGCCAGCACTTCGATCATCAGACAGCAGAATAGAGCATCTGAGGTAAATGCCGGGCTCTCTTTGCTGGAAAACCGCAGATAGGCATTCCCTTCTGGCGTATAGGTTACCTCGCCACCATAATAATCCGCAGCTTCGCTGATGATCTGGCTGTGAGTGCGGAGAATATCCTGCAAGTCTCTGGGGGCTAGCAATTGCTGAAGCCTGCCCAGGTTTTTGACTTTGATTGCGGCAATCATCGACGTTTCCTGCTGCTCTTCAACACTCTCTTCCGGCTCCGCCATTTTCTTTTCAAGCAGCTGCTGCTCGGCAAAGACAGAAAGCCGGGTGATTTCGCCAGTGATCGGCGGGATTGGGTTCCCTGTGGGCAGAATGGAACGTAACTGTCGTTCAATAAGGCGCAGCTGAGTCGCCAGGCCGGAGGCATAGAGGTGCAGAAAAATCAGCCCGGCCAGCAGCAGTATCAAGCTGATAGCAATAATCACGAACAGGGCTTCTTTGGGTTTCTGGCTGAGCAGACCTTCGTTGAGTGATAAGCGGGCGTAACCGGCAATTACATCCTGGTAATGAATGGGTGATGAATACACCGGATGCCTGATGCCTTCGTCCGCCGTTGTGGCAATGGCTTTGGCAATTCTCTGGTTATCGATGCTGTAGATACTGGCTTCGGCAACATAAGGGTTCTGCACCAGCTGACTGAGCAGAACATTGAGGCTGAGCCTGTCTCCGGTGACCAGCATATCGGTCGCGGCGCTGGCAGTCTGTTCACTCAATAATTGACCGATACTGTCCGCCTGGTGCTGGCTTGATGAATCAATCTCATTGCTGATAACCAGCGACATCCCAATCGTCAGCGTGGCCATCAATAGACCAAAGATGACCATTAACTGCGTTCGGATGGAAAAGCGGGATGTGAACTGCGCAAAAATATCTGGCGTGAAAATACGCTTCTTCAAAAGTTAAGCTCCTGAGAGGAAAGCCAATGATTGTGATGAATTATCAACAGGCCCTACTGTCAATGAGTAAATTCTGACAGCCTCGCCGGGGAAGAGCCAGACTAAAAAAAGTGGAGACAGGCTGCTCCACTTGTTGCAATGGCAGGATGATAGCAGACAAAACCTATTTCCCTTGCTATTTCAGAAATAGTAATGCAGGCGAGATTTCACCTTTAACATTGCGTTAATGGTTATTTCCTTTTTAAAAAGGCTTTAATAAGCTCCCTACACTCACTGTCACGGTCAGCAAGGCTTAGAGGTGTAGCGTCACATTTATTTTTCGCTTTGACCCGGATGCCGACAGCTTTCAGCAACTCCCTGACGATCTTTGCATCATCTCGTTTGGCAGCCAGGTGAAGAGCCGTATCACCATTGAAGTCCATTTGATTGAAATTGGTGCCTTTAACCGCCAGTAATTCCGTGACGACATCTGCACGGCCCTGTTTGACAGCAAGCAGGATGGCTGTATTGTTGAAAAGTCCAACCCTCTCATTGATCTTGATGCCGTCAGTGTTCAGTAACTTCCGGACGATATTTATGTTGGCATATTTGACAGCAAAGTGGAGAGCATTCCAGCGATTTTTATCCTTCTTATTGACGTTAATACCGTCAGTGGTCAGTAACCTCATGACGGTCTCAGTGCGATTATGTTGGACTGCCAGGTGGAGAGCCGTAAGGCCCGATTTATCAGCGATATTGATATTCACTCCATTGGTTTTAAGCAGCTTTTCCAGGCTTTTGCCATGGCCCATGACAGCGGCGATGTGCAGCGGTGTTCTGCCGTTCTCATCGGTAGCATTGATGTATGTCGAGATGACCCGGTCATTCAGATATTCCATGGAATCAGTTTTGGCAGCACTGTGCACTAAGGAAGTAATATCCGCACCATTAGCAATCAGAGCGTTCAGGACCTTATTGTTGTTCGCCAGGAAAGCGGGATACAAGGCTCCGTTAAGGTCTTTCGCTCCCTCCTTGATCAAGAGTAAAAGGGCCTGATCTTTTCCCAGTTTGGCCGCAGTGCACAGGGCACCATCAAGATCTTTTGCTCCGTTATTGATCAGGGGTTTAAGGCACCAGGTTTGCCCCTGCCCGGCGGCTTCACGCAGGGCACCGTTAAGGTCTTTTGCTCCCATTTGGATCAGACGACTAAGACAGAGTATGTGCCCGTGCCCGGCGGCAGTAAGCAGAGCATCGTCAAGGTTGTTTGCTCCCGCTGCGACGAGAATTTCAAGGCAATGCAATTGCCCCCATTTGGCGGCTTCGTGCAGGGCGCTATTAAGGGCAGGTCGGCCGGGGCGGGTGGTGATCAGGTAATTAAGGAGTTCGGTATTGCCCTTCTGGATAGCGGTGGTCATGTCCGGACGAATCAATGGCAGTGTCGATTGCCCGTATGCACATTCGCGCAGGCCAAGACTTCTTAACTTCTGCGGTAAATCGTCAGGCGTTTCAATGATGCATTCCGGGTTGCACTGGGTTCTGACCAGTGAACGCCCATCCAGCTGTCCTCTGTTATATCCGTCGTCATTCTTACCGATGCCGCCATTTACGGGGACATTTGCTGTGTTGCCCCAGACATCACTCATGAAACCCTTCAAAACACTTTCCATCGCTTTGTCCAATTTTAGAGTTAAAGACTGTAGTTAGTTCTCGTCCAAAAACACAACCAATTGAAAATCGTGGAAATTCATCTTGAAAAATAATTGAAGCTTTGTTGTTTTTACAGCTAGAACATCAGGGAATGCTAAAAACAGAAGGCTTCGAATGCACAAGAAACGCAATCCTTAGGATAGTATGGAACTTCATTACGTTCCTCATGAAATCTGTACTCAGCTTTTCGGACTATCTCAGTGGCTTGATGCTTATCCGCAGTTGAATGACTGGGTTTATTGAAGACTTGAATTCTGGTGACAAACAGAACACTGACAGAAATGGGCTGTCAGCAAAACTGGCCCACCTGATGACCGTGTGGCAGTTTCATTGTGCGGGGTGACTTGGAAAAATCAGATTGCCAATTCTCATGAACGACTATTACGGTCATGAGAATTGGGTTCCAGAAAAGAATATAGACGACATTTAACATTTATTTGTTGTGTTTGTGGTTATTTGCTTTTTCAAAGGCTTTTAAGACTTCCTTGCACTCCCTTTTTTTAGCAAGGTGGCTAGGAGGCTGTCCGAGAATAGACTGCCCTACTGCGGTGGCAGCAAATTGGTCTAAAAAGTCGGAAATTTTTAGCAAATAGAACCACTATTCACTAAAAATTTCCGACTTTTTATCCTCAATTTTCTGCCATCCTCGCTACGGGCGCTATTCTCGGACAGCCTCCTAGGCTTTTTGCCTTTATTGGTTATCTCATTGATGTTGATGTCTTCAGAGGTCAGTAACGCCTCCATGGCGTCTTTGCGACCGAGGTAGGCAGCCATGTGGAGAGCTGTATAGCCAGTGTCATTCTTCTCATTGACATCGATGTGCTGCAGTAACAACTTGATGACGTCTGCATCAGCGTATTGGGCAGCCATGTGGAGAGCCGTCCTTTTCCTATAATTCTTCGCATCGGCCTTGATGTCTGCTTTCAGTAACAAATTGATGATCTCTATATTATTGTACCTGGCAGCTAAGTGGAGAGCCGTACCGCCATCATGTTCCGTCTTATTGACGTTGATGCCGGCCTTCAGTAACAACTTGACGGCCTCTGCGCGTTTTTTTATGACTGCCAAATGGAGAGCCGAATCGTGATTGTTATCAGTGATATCGAGATTCACCCCATCGGTATGAATCAGCTTTTCCAGGCTTTCGATATGGCCCAGGATAGCGGCGATATGCAGTGGTGTTCTGCCGTTCTTATCGGTAGCATTAATGTCTACCAAGGTCAGGAAGGTCGAGTCATCCAGACATTCCATAGAATTTTTACGGGCAGCAGTATGCAGTAAGGAAGTCATATCTGCTCCCTTCGTCAGCAGCATCTCCTTTGACTCTTCGTTTTTCGCCAGAACGGCGTAATACAAGGCACTGTTAAAGTCTTTCGCCCCCTCATTGATCAGAATAAAAGGGGGTTCGTATGCCCCTGTTGGGCGGCAGCGCACAGGGCATCATCATAATTTCTTGCTCCCAAATTGATCAGGGGTTTAAGGCACTGCAATTTTCCCTGCGCGGCGGCTTCGCGCAGGGCTCCATCAAGATCTTCAGCTCCCAATTTTTTCAGGGGTTTAAGGCACATCGTTTGTCCCTGCGCGGCGGCTTTGCGCAGGGCACCGTCAAGATCTTTAGCCCCCAATTCTTTCAGGAGGGGGAGGCACTGCCCTTGCCCTTGCCCGGCGGCAGCACGCAGGGCATCGTCAAGGTTGTTTGCTCCCGCTTTGAACAGGATGTTAAGGTACTGCGTTTGCCCCTTTTTGGCAGCATTGAGCAGGGAGTCATTAAAGAGGCCGGCGGGTATAGCACTGAAATGGTGTCTAAGGAGTACAGGATTGCCCCTCCAGGGCAGCAACATGCAGGGGTGTCTCCCCATCTTGATTGGCAGTATTAAGTACCATGGTTGCATAATCAGGTGATTCGTCATCAGCGACGTCGCTCCTGCCCGGACCAATCAATGGCAGTGCCGATGCCCGCTTGCACATTCCCGTTGGTTAAGACTTGTTGACACCTGCTGTGCATCGTAAGGCTGCTCGGTGATGCGGGTGCAAGAGGTTTCGGACAGTAAACGCCCAGCAAGCTGCCCTGTGCCAGAATCGTTATCATTTTCAACGATACCATGATTTTCGAAGGCATTGGCTGTGTTGGCTGTGTTGGCCGTGGCACGATCTAACGTGTTGCTATTCATCGCTTTACTCTACTTTAAGATTAAACTCTGCAGCTTTGACAATAAGCAGCAGAGAAAATTCCTTAAAACAGAATTTTCCACAGTTCTTTTTGAATATGTAATGTGCAACAGATGATTTTTTGTTGAAAAAAAACCGAGCTCAATCAAATAGGGAGGTCTTGCAGAGTGACTCTTCACTTGGTAACGGTGACCGGAAAAAATCAGATTAAAAATACTCATGACCGGCTATGACGATCATGAGTATTTGGTTCCAGAAATAGTAATAATCCTGGATGAGATTTAACCTTTCATATTGCGTTAGTGTTTATTTGCTTTTAAAAAGTCTTTAAGCAGTTTCCTGCAATTATCGTCAGCAAGATCCAGAGCCGTTCGGCCGCTGTTATTTTTCTCTTTGACCTCAATGCCAACATCCGTGTCCAGCAATATCTCGACGATATTTGTATTACCTCTTTTAACAGCCAGGTGGAGAGCTGTATCGCCATGGTCATCCTTTTGATTGACCTTGATGTTTTTAATGGGCAGTAATTGCCTGACGGCGTCTGGAATATTCTTGTAGGCAGCAGCATGGAGAGGTGTCCAGCCCTCTTCACCCCCCTCATTTACCGCGATGTCACTAGTTTTCAGTAACTCCTCCACGATCGTACTGTTGTCTGCATCGATAGCATAGTGGAGAGCAGTAAAGTGATTGTTATCCTTCACATTGACATCGATGTTGTCAGCTTTCAGTAACATCATGGCAGTGTCTGTACGCATATTAAAGACAGCAAAGTGGAGAGGCGTATGGCCGGATTTATCAGTGGTATTGATTTTCACTCCATCGGTTTTAAGCAGCTTTTCCAAGCTTTTGGTATGGCCCATGGCAGCGCTGATATGCAGTGGTGTTCTGCCGTACTTATTGGGAGTATTGATGTAAGCCGATATGATCTGGTCATTCAGCCGTTCCACAGAATCTTTCTCGGCAGCGGTGTGCACTACGGTAGTAATATCCGCTCCGTTATCAATCAGATCTTCCCGGATCTCATCGTTTTCTTTCAGGACAGCGAAATACAAAGCATTGTTAAGGTTTTCCGCTCCCTCTTTGATCAAGAGTTGCAGGGACTTGCTTTGCCCCTGTTCGGCGGCAGCGCACAGGGCACCATTGAGATTATTTGCTCCCTGATTGATCAGGGGTTTGAGGCACTGGATTTGTCCATGCCCTGCGGCTTCGCACAGGGCCATGTTAAGGACTTTTACTTTATCATCCGTTCTGATCAGTGGGTGGAGGCAATGTGCTTGCCCCTGTGCGGCGGCAGCAAGCAGGGCCTCGTCAAGGTTTTTTGCTCCCGCTTTGACCAGGATTTCAAGGCAATGATTTTGCCCCGATTTGACGGCTTCTTGCAGGGCGTTGTTAAGGGTAGATTCGTCGGGTTTTTTGCTGATCAGGAATTGAAGATGTTTAGCATTGCCATCCCGGGCAGTGTTGACCATGCCTTCACTGAATTCGTCGTTCTTTTTCAGTATTTGCAATACATTGGTGCTGCGTTGCCGTTCAGCAGTGTGCAGGGGTGTCTCACTAGGGTGGTTGGGTTTTTGATCAATTGATTTGCCGTCAATGACGCTGCTACTGCCCCGATCAATCGGCAGTGCTGGTTGCTTGTCTGCACATCCGCGTTGGTCAAGACTGATTGACTTCTGCTGTCCATCGCCAGGCTCATTGGTAATGCATTTTTGGGGGGCAGAGGTTTTGACCAGTGAATGCCCATTAAATTTTCCTCCGTTATCCTCATCGTTACCACCGACATTTTCCAGGTTGAACCTGACGGTAGGCACCTTGCTCATATCAACATTATTCATTACTTTGCCCTACTTTAGGATTTAAGACTGTGGTTTTGACAACGAGCAGAAGGGAAAATTCCACAAAACAGAAATTTTTTTTTGCATTTTTTTTTGAATACGCAATTTTCAATAGAGGATCATTTGGTGAAAAAAACCGAGTTCAGGTAGTTCAGGTAGTTCAGGTCTTGCAGAGCAACTATCTGCTTAGCACCTTTTTGCCGTAAAAATCACCGGGTCAGGCATGAACCGGCTCGTATTGTGTTTTTTCTTTCAGAGTTTGTGCACTGGAAATGGCTGCCTGCTGTCATTATTCTTATCCTCAATTTTGTCCCGGCGCTATAAAAATACCCGCGATAATATGTACAATCGTACAAACTTTGATAACTATAAATGGCCTATTTATCAAAGTTTGAGTGGTTATAAAACGAGTACAAACGTGCAGAAAAAAGTGAGCAATATAATACTGATTAATGTGACTGGCCGGGACCAGCCGGGACTCACCTCATCCATAACCTCTATTATGGCCAACTACGGTCTGGAAATTCTGGATATTGGTCAATCGGTCATCCACGATACCCTGACCTGGGGCATTCTTGTCCGTCTGCCAGAACAGACTTCAGGTCATGGTGATTCCGCTGCTGTTGCCAACAGAATGCTAAAAGATCTTCTGTTCCATTTTCATGAAAGTGATTTGCAGTTCAGCTATCAACCGGTGTCTGAAGAAGACTACGAGCACTGGGTCTCTGAGCAAGGCAGAAATCGTTATATATTGACGCTGTTATCCCGTAATGTCACCGCAGAGCAAATCGCCAGAGTCTCTGGTATTACCGCCGCTCATGGACTGAACATTGACCATATTACCCGGCTTTCCGGTCGACGGTCGCTGCGCAATGATAACAAGCGGGATAAAAAAAACAGCCGTCGTTCATCATGCCTGGAGTTTTCGGTTCGGGGTACGGCTCCTGATCAGGAAAAACTAAGGGCTGACTTTCTCAATCTTACCGCTGACCTGGACGCTGATGTGGCATTTCAGGAAGACAGTATTTATCGGCGTAACCGTCGGCTGGTTGTCTTTGATATGGATTCCACCCTGATCGAAGCGGAGGTTATCGACCTTCTTGCAGAGGCCGCTGGTGTGGGTGAGCAGGTGGCAATGATCACTGAGAGGGCCATGCAGGGTGAGCTGGATTTTAATGACAGCTTTCGTGAGCGCCTGGCCATGTTGAGGGGGCTGGATGAGTCTGTGCTGGGGGATATTGCCAGACAGCTGCCGTTAACCGAAGGTGCAGAAACGTTGATTCGTACCCTCCGTTCACTGGGCTATCGCACGGCTATTCTATCCGGTGGGTTTACCTATTTCGCCCGCTATCTTCAGGAAAAACTGGGGATAGACTATATCCACGCCAATGAACTGGACATGGTTGATGGCAAGGTTACCGGCCTGGTGAAAGGCGACATTGTCAATGGTGAGCGAAAAGCCACACTGCTGAAGCAGATTGCCGCTGAAGAGGGCATTTCCCTGAATCAGGTTATTGCGGTGGGGGATGGTGCCAATGATCTGCCAATGCTCAGCGTGGCCGGGCTGGGAATTGCCTTTCGGGCCAAGCCGATGGTGAAACAAAGTGCCCGGCAGTCAATTTCCACCCTGGGGTTGGACAGTATTCTTTATCTGTTGGGCTTTAGTGAGAAAGATCTGGAGTCTCTTTGGAGCAGTACTTAATTGTTTTGCTGGTTTAGAGCTTGATCTCCGTTCATCCTGAGCGGAGTCGAAGGATGACAGGCACAATGGCCCTGATTTCACGCCCTTCGATAGGCCTCAGGACGAACGGTGTTTGGAATCCGGGAAAGACGGAAGTTATTCAGGAGCTATTACTTAATACCCTTAGCTCCTGTCCAGACTGAGTAAAGGTATTCGCGATGGATGAGTGGATAAGCTGGCAGGATCATTGCCCGTACTGTGGAGAGCCCATCGAACTGCTGTTGGATGCGGGTTTTACCGAGACGGATGAATCATTGCTTTACACTGAAGATTGTCAGGTGTGCTGTCGCCCCATCGTTGTGACGCTGGCCATCGACGAAGACGGTAACCATTATTGCCAATTAACGACAGAGTCTGGCTATTGAGATGAAAATGAATATGAACATCCTAAGGACATGGAGCAAGCAAGCCTCAGCTGCTTTGGTCATGGCTACCGTCGCTTTTATCAGCGGCGTCAGTGCCAGTGAAGCGAAAACCACTACCTGGCAAACAATAGTGGAGCAATCAAAAGGGCAGACGGTGTATTTCAATGCCTGGGGGGGAAGTGAGCAGATCAATGATTATATTGACTGGGCTACCGATCAGGTAGACAAACGTTACGGTATTGCACTGAAACATGTCAAAGTCAGTGACACATCAAATGTCGTAAGTCGTGTACTTGCGGAAAAAGCAGCAGGGCGAAACAGTAATGGCACCGTTGATCTGGTATGGATTAATGGTGAAAACTTTCGTTCCATGAAGCAAAACGGCCTGTTGTTTGGCCCTTTTGTCCAGGACTTACCCTCGTTTAAGGGAGTGAACCCGCAAGAGAACCCCTCCACGGTGCTTGACTTTGGTGAGCCTGTTGAAGGCCTTGAAGCGCCCTGGGGGATGGCACAACTGGTGTTTATTTATGACACCGATTCGTTTTCCCGAAAAGAAACAGTCCCGCCAGCCAATGCCTCAGAACTGCTTGAGTTTGCCAGAAAGCATAAAGGGCGTGTGACGTACCCCCTGCCACCCGATTTTGTCGGTACGACGTTTCTGAAGCAGTTGTTGAGTGAGTTGACGCCAGATCCCGGTGCGCTGTTAAAGCCTGTCTCTGCAGCGGATTTCGCTGCGGTAACTTCCCCTTTATGGCGATATCTTGATGAACTTCACCCTTTATTGTGGCGAGAAGGCGAGACGTTTCCAGCCAACAATCTGGCGCTGACCCCCATGCTGGACGACGGTGAAATTTTACTCTCCATGACCTTTAATCCCGCCTATGCCAGCTCTGCTATTGCCAATGGGGAGTTACCAGACACGGTGAGAACATACGTCCATGATGTGGGTACACTGGGAAATACCCATTTTCTGGCGATTCCTTTCAACAGTGATTCCACCGGGGCAGCACAGGTCGTCATTAATTTTCTGCTATCACCGGAGGCACAGGCACACAAAGCGAACCCGGATGTCTGGGGAGACCCTACGGTGCTCAGCATGAGCCAGTTAAAGGGGGTTGAGCGCAAACGCTTTTCAAGTTTGCCCCTGGGGCCGGCAACCCTGTCGCCTGAAGCGTTAGGTAAAGTGCTTCCGGAACCTCACAGCTCCTGGGTTGCTGAACTTGAGGATGCCTGGAAGGCAAGATACCGCCAGTGAGTTTATTGATAAAGTGTGAGCGGGTATCGGTCAGGTCTGTTTCACGGTTACTTGCTTTAGGGTTGGTGGCACTGTTTTTATTCCCGGTCCTGGCCGGGTTGGGCAGTATTATGCTGCCTGCCTTTGGGTATATGCCGGTCCTGGGGTTTGACACAGTCAGTTTATCTTCCTGGCAAATGCTGCTGGAAACACCTGCGCTTATCGAGATGCTGTTGCTCAGTCTCTGGACTTCTGTTTTAGCCACGTTGTTATCACTGTTCCTTGCTTTTGGTGTGCTCTGTTGCACCTGGGGCACGCCCCTTTGGCAGAAGGTTCAGCGGTGGTTGGCACCCTTGATGGCTGTGCCCCATGTGGCACTGGCTTTTGGGGTTATGTTTGTGTTGATGCCCAGTGGTTTGCTGGCCCGGCTTATTGCTGTTTTTGCCGGGTGGAGTTTTCCTCCTGACTGGCAGACGATCCAGGATCAATACGGCATAAGCCTGATACTGATTCTGATTATTAAAGAAACCCCTTTTTTGCTGTTTATGATGGCGGCGTCTGTCGTGCAGTTGCCCGTCGCCGATACGCTGAAACTGGGAGGCAGCCTGGGATATCAGCCAGCTGTTATCTGGCTTAAGCTGATCTGGCCGCGCCTCTACCCGATGATTCGTCTGCCGGTGTATACCGTATTGGCGTTCGCCATCTCTGTGGTGGATGTGGCGCTGGTGATTGGCCCTGCAAACCCTCCGACATTTGCCGTACAGATTTTTCAGTGGATAAATGATCCGGATTTGAGCAAAAGCCTGCTTGCCGCATCGGGCAGTGTGCTTTTATTGCTGCTGGTGGCCTCTGTTATTGGTGCTTTTCACCTGACGGAATGGACCATGAACAGACGGCTCAGACACTGGTTGATCAATGGGCATCGTGGTCGGTTCAGTGGTCTCTGGCTGTCGTTCAGCAGGAAAGCCTGGCAGGGTTTGGTGGTGCTGTTTCTGTCCGGCGGGGCTGCTCTGCTGATCTGGTCTTTTGTCTGGCGCTGGCGATTCCCTTCTCTCTGGCCAGACTGGTCTTTGCGAAGCTGGCAGCGCGCCTGGGAGGGTATCAGTGAGCCCATTGTGAACTCCCTGCTGATCGGCGTGACCGCCACGTTAGCGGCCAACATTATCTCGGTTATTTTGCTGGAGCTGAATGATCTCCAGCGACAAAACAGTGAATCAGCCGGAAAGTGGCTGGCCCTGCTGACCAGGGGGGCCATGTATATTCCGTTGCTTTTGCCGCAAATGACTTTTCTGTTTGGTGTTCAACTGCTTCTGCTGCAATGGGGAGCAGAGGGTCACTGGTTGACGGTTACCGGCCTGCATTTGCTGTTCGTATTGCCTTACTGCTTTCTGAGTTTGTCAGGCCCCTGGCAGCATTATGATCAGCGCCACAGTCTTCAGGGACTGTTATTATCCGGGTCCTGGCTGAAGACCTTTTTGCGGGTGAAGCTGGGCATAGTCTGGCGTCCGGTGATGGCCAGTCTGGCGTTGGGCTTTGCGGTGAGTATTGCCCAATATCTGCCAACCCTGTTTGCCAGTGCTGGCCGGGTGGAGACAGTGACAACCGAGGCCGTCAGTCTGGTTTCCGGCGGAAATCGACGTTTGTTTGGCGTCTACGGGCTTGTTCAAATGCTCCTGCCTTTCATTGCTTATGCCATGGCTTTTTTCCTGAGCTATTGGACAATCAGACATGGACGTTTTGCCAGGAGACTCAACTCTTGAGCCTGATTCTTGATCAAATTGATATTACGCTGAATGGCCAGAAGCTGTTGGATAACATCTGTTGTTGCGTGGACGACGGTGAAGTGCTTTCGGTATTGGGTCCCAGTGGTTGCGGTAAAAGCAGTTTGTTAAATCTGATTTGCGGGACGCTGCCAAACAGCTTTGGTTATTCAGGACAGGTGATTCTGGACGGGGTAGTGCTGAATAACCTGCCGCCCTGTAAACGACAGGTAGGCCTGCAGTTTCAGGATCACCTGTTGTTTCCCCATATGACGGTGGGTGAGAATCTGGCCTTTGCGCTGCCTGCGCACTACCGGAAATCCCAGCGCCGGGAAAGAGCAGAGCAGGCACTGGCTGACTGCGGAATGTCGGGCTTTTTCGAGCTGAATCCAGCCATGCTGTCCGGTGGCCAAAAAGCAAGAATCAGCCTGATGCGAACGCTGTTATCCGAACCCAAAGCCCTGCTGCTGGATGAGCCTTTTTCCAAGTTGGATGCAACACTGAGAAGCAGCTTTCGGCACTTCGTCTTTCAACAGATTCAGAGCCGAAGCATTCCTGCGCTTATGGTGACCCATGATGAACAGGATATTCCTGATAAAGGCTTATTGCTTAGGCTCTGATCATTGATTTTGAACCGGGTAAAAATAGATCGGTATTGGCAAAGAAATCAGAGGTGTCAGAGCCCGGGGGAAGCTCAGGGTAAGGTGATCTGAGAATCAGAGCCATGCTATTGTCAGTGTCGGTTAAATGGACTGCGTGCTCGAACTGGGTTGCATCCATTATGTAAAAATGGCCGGGTTTATTCGATTCAATGGTGGTCAGCTGATCATTGTTTCGTATGGTTAACGTTCGTTGACCGGCCAGATTGATACAAGCCACCAGCTGGCCTACCTTGCCCTTATCCACATGCCAGCCAAGACAGTGATTCGATGGTAGCATGGCGTTATTCTCAGGGGTTTCAGATCGGCGACAATAAAAATTAATAGACGTCAGTCGCAGGGCATTCTGGCCAAAATAGCGTTTAAGGTCAGGGTTGAGGGTGTGAAGATGATTCACCAGCTGAATAATGGTGGCATGGCTGGCCGCCAATATTGTGCGGTCCGGTTCTTCTACTGGCATCGGGATTGCCCATGAGCGTACAAGCCCGGCATCACCATGACACATGAACGTGGCTTGTGTACTCGGCAGTTTTGCCAGATAGGATTCCCACTTGGGAACGAGACTGCATGTAGCATTACCTTGTCGAGCTATTACTTCGTGGTACGGCAAGCCCATGGCCTCTATATCACGATTAATGCCTGCGATTAATGCCGGGTTAATATAGCCGGTCATGATCGTTGCCTGAGAGCCGCGAATATTAGGCGCATTAATTTTCTGGCATTTATAGGCAGAACGGCGTCCTTTGTTGAGAATTATGGGGCTGATTTCTTTTCCGTTGGTCTCCGGAAGGGGTAACTGAAGTAATCTGGCCGGCAATGGTCGTAACGAAATGGTTCTCTGTTTATTCTCTGGGGCAGTCGCTTTAGTGGTTGGGTTATCCATTGTGGATAAGCAAGACTGGCCGGGTTTGTCCTGGTTATTATTCTTTCTTATCTTTTTCCCCTTGAGGAACGCATCGGACAAAGGATGCGCAGAACCAAAGGTCTCAGTGCTTGTATGAGGCCTTTTGTGAGAACGAAGAATCATAAAGAGCAAAATCCGTAATATTTTTATTCGAACGATTAATATAGAAGAACGGTCAGAAATTGCTTAACTAACCCGGATATTTCATAAACTGCCCCGAATCTCGCGCGGGACTTTGTCGCTCTAATCCGGGTTAAACCAGACAGGACCGTTACACATCCTGTCTGTCATTTATTTTTGTCAGCCAAAGTCAAAGTCCATCGTTTCCATTGGCCCCTGAATATAATACCCCTGCGCGTAATCAACGCCCATTCGCCATAAGTGTGCCAGTGTCCGGGTACTTTCTACCTTTGGCACAATACTGCGAATATTATGTTCTTTGAGGATATCCAGCATTTTGATGATGTTCTCATCACTGTTTTCATCCAGCTTGCTGGTGAAGCTGCCGTCCAGGCGCACAAACTGGATATCAAGGTGTTTCAGTATCTTCATGGAACGAGAGTCACCCTGAAATCGGGTAATGGCCAGCTGGCAGCCAATATTGTGAATAGTTTCAGCAAAATCCACAATGCGTTTCAGCTGTTGCAGCACAATGGACTCTGGCAGTTGCAGGACAATACTGTCAGGCGGCAACTCTGTTGCTTTCAACAGGCCGGAAAGATACTGGGCTAACTCGGTTCCCTGGATGGACAGGTGACTCAGGTGAATCAGCAATCGAACGCTTTGCCCCTGTTTATGGACCTGTGCCAACTGGCGCACGCATTGACGAAGCACCCAGCGATCAATATGCGGCATCAGGCTGGAGGATTCTGCCGCCGCCATAAACGTGCCGGCTTCAACCACTTCACCCTGGTGAGAGTGCAGGCGCAGGAAGACTTCATACTGTTTTTCTTCGGAACCGGTAATGTTGATGACAGGCTGGAACAGCAGACGGAATGAGTCCTGGGACAGCGCCTGACGAATCATGGCCTGTACATCGCCATCCCTGGCTTTCTCATCGAGTTCTTCCGTTTTGGAGTAGCGGCAAAGACGTTCGGCATTTTTAATGGCGCGCTGGCAGGCACTTTCTGCATTATTTAACAGTATGGTGATGTCTTGTTTATGCTCTTTCACCGCAAAACCGATACTGACTGTCGCTGTGAGCGTTTCATCGTCACTGCCGAACAGGTGCTCATCAATGGCGCTTTGCAAGGTGATGAGGCGCTTATGGGTGTCATCCGGATTACCTGCTGTTTCAACCAGCAAAAAGCTGTCATCGGTATAATGGCAGATAGCGGCAGTGGGGAAGAGTTCCTCAGCCATCCGCACAATGGATCCCTGTATGGAGATAATGCCGTCGATACTGGCTTCTTGTTGTAAATTCTGAAAGTCATCCAGCTGTATCCAGGCCAGTGTTGCCTCTGTTGCTGCTGTGACCGCAGATGCGGCTTGCTCAAGAAACTGTTCTTTCGTTTCTGCACTGGCCTTATGGTTCACCGGCTGGCTGAGTACGGGAACCATTACCGGTAACAGAATCAGCTGGATGCAGGGTTCATCATCGTATTGCGCAGCGGATAAACGAAGGCTGACGGGGGTACTGTGGCCGTCGGTATGAAGCAGCTCACATTCAATCTGGTCAATCGTTTGGTTGGTCCCAAACTGCTTCAACATCTGCCTGATCTCAGCTTGATGTCGTGCGGCGATCATATCGATCAGGGGAATGCCCGCCAGATCATCGGCATGGTCGTAGCCCGTGAGCTGAAGATACGCAGCATTGGCATCCACATGCATGCCATCGTGAATATAGGCGATGGCTTCAGAGGCATTGGCCAGTAACAGTTGGCAACGTTTGTTGGACTCATTCAGCTCCTGACGGACATTGCTGAGGTTTCGCCGGTCTTGCAGGCTGGTGAGCTCACGGAGAACGGCGTGCAGTATATGCTCTTCATTGGCACTGGGTATCGCGTCTCTGGCTCCGGCAGATAGCCAGGTAGAAGTACGCTGAGGATTGTATTCCGGCAGGGTGACAATAACCGGAATATCCTTCTGGTGTTTTTCAATGATGGCCAGTACCTGCTGTGCATTAAGCCTGGTGGTTTCTTCAGCGCTGAGTACGACATCCCATGGCTGCTCTGACAGGGCTTCCTCCATGGTTTCGATGGAAGCGATATGTTGCACCCGGGGAGGCAGGCCCGCATTGCGAAACAACTTTACCCAGCGTTCCACATCGTTAGGGGAGTCTTCCAGGGCAAGCAAGCGTAGAGTTTGTCGGCGGTAATTCATGGGAGATTGATCACTATTATTTTGAATGAGGCAGCTCTTACGTCAGCAGATGCTCCCTGAAACGGTATGAGCCTGTTTCAACATCTTACGACAAGCGCAATTCAAAGGTATAGAGTGCCTCCACGGAATTGTGACCGGCACCGGGAACTTGATTACCGGGATCAGGAACAATGACAGTTTACCCAAATAGCTTGAATTGGTACTGGCTCCAGGTTGGCGTTGTATTCATGCAGCGCATAAGTTGACCTTTCAGCAGGGTATCATTCTGAATCAACTCAAACTTGGCGCCCTCCCTGGCGGAGAGATTTGGTATGACCAGAGAGGGCTGGTTGGGGTCGGTTAACATCAGTGATCTCTGGAAGTGGCTGGCTGCCTGAGTTTTGTGTATCAGGGATATGGCCACTGGTTCTACTGATGGGCTGATAAGAATGACACCAAAAGTCACTTCATTCTGCGCTGAAATACCCAGCCAGCGCACACTGTAAAGGGCCCAGGGTGACACTTTATCCGGACGAATGCCAATAAGTTCACCGGCATGAAACTGTTTGGGTAACGTGCTGTTGATTTTCAGACAGAACCCGGTGTTGCTGGTATTGATGATCTCGGCTGGCAAGACAGAGAGGTGGTTATTACCCGGGGGCTCTGCCGTATTAAAGGCAATTCGCTCACCAGCTGAAGAGCTGTTTTGTTTATCTCTGATTTCAGCGTCATGGGCCTGTGACCAGACATCATCAGATACCTCTGAGAAGCTACTTTTGCCAGCAGCATAAGAATGAGCGGCAATGATATCCTCAAAGCGTCGTTTACCTGAGAGATGATAATGAAGCGCGGTAAATCCAAAGCAGGTTTCACATGGGTCCGAAGCAGCTCTGCGCGGACCGGATCGCTTTTGGATCGGTCCCCAGCTTGATATGAGATGTTGGATCAATTCCGTTGGCAACACGTTTGCCGCTTTTGGATTTTCTTTTATTTTTGCCAGGTGCGCGGTCAGTACCCGGATATTCAGACCAATCACGCCGGGATGCACTTTATCAGGCTCTGGTAATGCATACTCAAGGCCTCCGTCACCGTTGAGACGCACTGAAAAATAGGTTTTCAGACCAGACTCGGGCTGAATTTTGCCGTGGCTGATCCAGAGGCTTAACATTTGCCAGACCTGCTGGATTTCACCGGGTGACAATTGATCGGTATTACTGCGTGACAGCATCAGGGCTCGTTTATAGAGGCTTTCCAGCGACATGGGGCTGGATTTGGGGTCATAAGGATCTTCCTGTTGGAAGCCCTGATGATTATGGCGTACGGCAAACTGATATAACGTATGCAGTTCAAGCCACAGGCGTTCAGGTGCAGGGCGATAAAGCAGGCAATGGAATAAATACGCAGCAGCACTCTCCGAAATAGCCCGATGCAACGCGGCTGCCAGTATGCTGGCATGCTCTTTATTATCCAGACAGCACTGAACCACGGCTTTATAGACTTTTGCCAAGCCCATATACAGGCGTTTGCACAGATCAAACCAGCTTTGCTGGCTTGATGCAAAAGTAATGTACCGCTGCAGATGCCGTTGATAACTATTGGCGGCGGTTGACCGGGAAGGTGACCGGAGGGCTTCTGCAAGGGCAAATAGCTCATCAGGGCGGGCGTCAAGCCTGCTCAGTTCATCCAGAGCGTTAACCAGAAGTTCTCCACTTTGCTGATGATCCGTGAGAGGCAGTCCTTTCAGCCACTGTTCCAGCTTATTGCTGTTTGACGCTGTCCCGTCAGGACAAAATGAAAGAGAATTGAGGCTACGGCTGGGTAGCTCCAGGTGAGGAGTATTTGCAGATTCCATTCTTTAATTCCAATAGCGGGGCTCTGACATCCTGTCAGTAACGGTTCTTGATCAATCTTTTATTGAATTAATGTTGCGTTTCCGGGTGATAGCGTCGGTTGCCAGTGACACTCCACCCATCTGTTTCCAGTAGCGAACTCTGTATTGATGATAATTATGCTGAGACGAATATACCAGTCCAGTCTTTTATTATCACTTTTATTAAATTGTACGACCAATGTCTGACTTTTTATTGAAAAGCGTCAGAGTATCCATGTTTTGCCGGGTCTGCCGGGAATCTCCCGAACCAGTCTGGGCACCAGGTAGCCCGGACAGTGAGCCATAACCTCTTGTATCAGGCGAGTCGCTGTAACGTCCGGCACATCAAAATGAGCGGCACCATGCACCGGGTCTAACAGGTGCAGGTAGTAAGGGAGTACACCAGCTTTAAACAGCGCTTCGCCAAGCTGAATAAGCGCCGAAGCACTATCATTAACGCCCTTAAGCAACACCGCCTGGTTCAATAGTGTTACGCCCGCCTGTTTGAGCCGGAACAAGGCTTCACGAACACTGTCATCAATCTCGTTGGCATGGTTGGCATGAATCACCATCACAGGTTGCAGGCGCTGTCTGGCAAACCAGTTGATCAGTTCATCGGTGACCCGGTCAGGAATCACCACGGGCAAACGGGTATGAATGCGCAGTGTGGCCACATGATCAATAGCGTTCAGCTCGGCAGCAATGTTCGCCAACCGACGGTCATTGTTGGCCAATGGGTCTCCGCCACTGAGAATCACCTCTTTTATACTGGTATCCGCGCGAATGTACTCTATGGCATTGTGCCAGCTGTCCCGGTCCAGCCGATTATCCTGGTACGGGAAATGGCGGCGAAAACAGAAGCGGCAGTTCACCGCACAGGCTCCGCCGACGATCAGCAACAGCCTGCCATGGTATTTATGGATAACCCCATCGGTTGGGTTCTGCGACTGCTCTGCCAGCGGATCCAGGCCATAACCCTCAATGTGTTGACACTCTTCGCCAACAGGCAGAACCTGCCTCAACAACGGGTCGTCAGGGTTCCCCGGCACCATTCGCTGGATATAGGCATGGGGTACTCTCAGAGGAAATTCCTGACAGGCTTTTAATGCCGGTGATAATAGCGCCGGACTCAACTGCAGCATGACCAGCAACTGCTCCGGGGAGGTGATGGCCCCTGCCAGTTGCGTCTGCCAGCAGCCGAAATCGCTGATTGTCTGCGTACTTATCTGCGCCCTCGACTGCACACTGAGCTCCGAACGGGTTATCATAGGGGTTTTTGATCTCCTGGTAAGGTCCAATGGCTAGTTATAGTACCAATGAGTTTCGTTCAGGTCTTAAAGTAATGCTCGAGGGCGACCCCTGCTCGATCATTGAGAACGAATTTGTAAAACCTGGCAAAGGTCAGGCATTCAACCGGGTTAAATTCCGTAACCTGATGTCCGGTCGCGTCTGGGAACGTACGTTCAAATCCGGCGAAAGTCTGGAAGCGGCAGACGTTATGGACCTGGATATGGAATACCTCTACACCGACGGTGAATTCTGGCACTTCATGATGACTGATGGTTCCTACGAACAGCATGCAGCCAGCCGTGAAGCCGTGGGTGACACCATCGATTGGCTCAAAGAGCAGGGAGTATACTCGGTTACTCTTTACAATGGTTCCCCTCTTTCGGTTTCTGCACCTAATTTTGTCGAACTCCAGGTGGTGGAAACCGATCCGGGCCTGAAGGGCGATACCGCCCAGGGCGGCTCCAAGCCAGCCAAGCTGAGCACCGGCGCGGTGGTTAAGGTGCCGCTGTTTATTGTTGAGGGTGAAGTCCTCAAAATTGATACCCGTACCGGCGAATATGTTGGTCGTGTGAAGTAATTGATCTCTTTTGCGGGGCGGCTTTCTGCCGCCTTGTCCTGCTTTTTTTGAAGCTATTCTGTGCCCACCACGGTGGTTACAATCCGTGCCCTTTCCGTAATGGTTTCATCTTCGCCGGGCATGAAGAGTTCATGCTGATGTCCGTAATGATCAGGGCAGTATGAAGACCTTCTTCAGTAACCTGCTGACCTGGCTGGTACCAAAGTATGACAATGGTACCCAGAGTATCGACGTAGCCAGCAATATTGAAAAAGGGCATGCGTTCCGTTTTGACGGTAGCCAAATGAAAGGCCAGATCTACGACTTCGTCGTGAATAAAAGCTATCGCCTGGATAATCTGACTTCTATCTCCAAAGGCGGCTTTGCGGGCCTTGATGCCAGAAGTACTCTGGTACTGTTGCGGCAATCCTTTGAGATCACCATTCACAATAATGATCAGGACTACGCATCACTGGTGGTACCGAGGTGACCAACAATATTCTTGCTCTCTAAATGTAGGAACAGCGTGAGGCTCTGCCGCAGATGGATCGCATTAGCAGTGATCTGCAAAAGGTGAAGCTGTGGCTGAGCATCCACCGTGGTCACGGCTGGAGTGAAGGTGACAATGGCATGCGTTTGGCCATGTTTGGTCAGCTGAAGCTTTGGGCTGAGGATCACTTCGATATCAGCAAATGGTATCCAGAGGGTAATCAGCCTGCCGTATTTGGTGATGACCGGGGTTGGAATATGTACAAGCTGGCCCATCGTAAAGCCCGGGGCGACCTGGTGGGTGATGAACTGAATGGTAACAAGGGTATCAATTACTGCTCTGCCAAAGACACCGGCCTGAGCCAGGGTGATCTGCTGATGAGCTGTCTGTCTTACCTGAGTAATTATGACCTGTCGGACTACTTCAGACAGTGGAATCCGTCCGAGTCCAAAGCGGACCTGCCCGATGGCTCAGCGGATTACAGCGGCGGCCTGACTGATAAGGGTTTCAGTGCAGTTGCCAGAATGGGACTAAAGAAACCTGAGAAATCACCACTGGATTACACCAGTATCAGCGGGTAAAGCACAGATACTTACCCCTGGTCAGCCAACTCCGGCTGACAGGTACTGAAAAACAACAAACCCTGCCATAGTTGACAGGGTTTGTTGTATTCAGCCCTACAACTACTGGCAGCATTCACTTACCTTAAATGATGGATATTACTCAGGAGCCACTTATGACCAATGACTTATGGCACCCATCGGCTTCCATGATGGCGCTCAAAGAACGAGCCCGATTGCTACGGAAGGCCCGGGCTTATTTTGATGCCCGGGGCGTCATGGAGGTGGAAACCCCGATGCTGTCCGGCAGCGCCACTGTGGATGTTTATATAGACAGCTTTGCCACAGAGTTCAGCCCCATTGGTCATGGCCAATCACAGCTTTGCTACCTGCAAACCTCGCCGGAATTTGCCATGAAGCGGCTGTTGGCAGCGGGCAGTGGCGATATTTACTCGCTCGGGCGAGTCTTCAGAAATGGTGAAGCGGGAGGGCGGCATAATCCGGAGTTCACCATGCTGGAGTGGTACCGCGTGGGTATGAATGACCGGCGGTTGATGGATGATGTTGCTGATTTGCTGAGCAGTGTCTGCAATTTCCGGGAGGTGCGGCGCTGCAGCTATGGGGAGCTGTTTGCAGAGTACCTGGGGGTGAATCCATACATTGCATCGGATGAAGCGCTGAGCCAGTTGGTCAGGGATAAGGTGGATGCCAAACTTCAGGGGCTTGAAAGAAGTGACTGCCTGGACCTGCTGTTCTCAAAATTTATTGAGCCGAACCTGGGGTCCAAAGATTCAGAGGTGCTGGAAGGCTACTTTGTCTATGACTACCCGGCCACCATGTCAGCACTGGCCAGGTTATCCACGAATCGGGATGGGCATCCGGTCGCTTCACGCTTTGAACTGTTTGTGAACGGGGTCGAGCTGGCAAATGGCTACCATGAACTGTTGAATGCAGAGGAACAGAAACAACGTTTTGAACAAGAGCAGCAAAAGCGTCAGGAGCGAGGCTATGACATCTACCCCTACGATAAAAACATGGTGGCTGCACTGGCGCATGGAATGCCCGACTGTGCAGGTGTAGCGATGGGTATTGACCGGCTTCTTATGTTGATGCTCGGCACAGGCAATATTGCGGATGTGCTGGCATTTGATTTCAGCCGGGCATAATCAATGGCACCGCAACCAGTGTGCAGCCGGTGATTCCCAAAAAGATGCACGGGTGAATGCATCAACCTGGAATAAAAATACTTGTCATTACATTTGGTTTGTGTAGAATGCGCCGCTCTTCCACGGGCAAACCTGAAACGGTCACCCACGGATTAGCAGAATGAATCATCATCGCTGACCGGGAAGTGCGGTTTGAAAATAGGTTGTTTGGAAATGAGCGAAAAACAACTGGTTGACAAATCAAACTGGCGCGGTAAGATGCGCCTCCGCTGACAGGGCTTTGGGCAACGTCAGTGAGTTGGAAAGCTTCTGAAAATGATC